>CAZLYG010000015.1:0-13823 GCA_964563075.1 uncultured Steroidobacteraceae bacterium
GCACAGTTTGGCACAGCGGCGTAGAGTCGCGCAACGTGGTGTGGTTTGGAGTGAGACGGTGCCGACGATTCGCGAGCGCAGCGGGCGTTTCCACGTCCAGGTCCGGATGAGCGGGTTCCCGGCTCGCACCGCAAGCTTCCCCACGAAGCGCCAGGCCGAGCGCTGGGCCAAGACCGTCGAAGCGGAGATGATCGAAGGGAAGCACTTCCGCAACGTCGAGGCGCGCCGGCGCACGCTGGGCGAGGCGATCGACCGCTACCTCAAGCACGAGGTGCCGAAGCTCCGCGACGGCAGCATGCACAAGCAGAACCTCCCCTGGTGGAAGGACAAGCTCGGCCACCTGAAGCTGTCGGAGATCACGCCCGCCATCCTGGTCGAGCATCGCGACAAGCTCGCGGCCGAGACGTACACCCGCGCGCGACCGCAGTCGAAGCGGACGACGCTGAAGAAAGGGGAAGCGCCGAGGCAATTCAAGCGCGCTGCCAACACGATCAACAACTATCTGCGGCCGCTCGGGCGTGTGTTCACGCTTGCCCGGCGCGAGTGGCACTGGATCTCCCACAACCCAATGGAGGGCGTGTCGCTGCTGCCGACCGGCAAAGGGCGTGTGCGCTTCCTGTCGGAGGACGAGCGTGGCCGCTTGCTGAAGGAGACCGCGAAGGATCCGCAGCTCCATACGGCCGTGGTGCTGGCGCTCTCGACGGCCGCTCGAGCGAGTGAGATCACCAACCTCTGCTGGGCCGACATCGAATACGAGAAACGTGCGCGCGCCGGCGGACAGCCACAGGAGGCTGCGCGGGTGCTGCTGCGTGAGACCAAGAATGCGACGCCGCGCTCGGTCTGGCTTCACGGTGAGGCGCTCCGGCTGTTGAAGGAGCACGGCAAGGTTCGCCGGCTCAATGACGATCGCGTGTTTGTCAGCGTAAAGGGCAAGCGCTACCGGTACGACGAGGCCTTCGGCGTTGCGTGTCAGGCCGCGAAGGTTTCCGACTTCACGTTCCACGGGTTGCGGCACTCCGCCGCAACTTATCTCGCCCGGGAGGGCGCGACCGAGCAGCAGCTCAAGGCGATCGGCGGTTGGAAGTCCAACGTCGTGAGCCGCTATGTGCACCTGGCCGCGGAGGATGCGAAGGACGTGCTGGAGCGGATGAACAGGAGGATCCTGGAGAGGGACGACTGACGATGTCTCGCAAGCGCGCGTCGGCCGGCGCCACAAGCGGAGAGATAAAGGTTTCCCCGGCGCACCTGAGGAGAGTCGCGGACGGACTTGATGCGGCTGCGACGCAGTACGACATCGCAACTAAAGAGATAGCTGCCGAATACAAGGCAGCGTGCAATCGCGGGGTCAGTCCACGTAAGGCGAAGGGTCACGCAATCGAAGCCGTCGCCAAGAGAATGAGGATCGGAGCTCGTCAGCTCCGCAATATTCTCCGAGGCTCCAATCTCGCGAAGAAGGTGCAACAGTACGTCAAGCTGAAGCCCTTTTTGCAGGGTTACGACGCCGTTACGTCCTTTGGGGATGGGGCGAAGAAGGCTAGGGAGATTGTGAGCAGTGATCAGCGGTACAGCGATCTGCAGCGACATCCGGCGAGAGAATACTACAGGCCGGTAACGGCGGAGTGGATGACGATGGCGCTCGCATTCTTGCGGGCACATGATGCGCTGACCGCCGCGGAGGCTCGCATCGCCCAGCTTCAAATGCAGTTGAAAAAATTCGAACAACAGAATGTCGCAGACGCGGCAATCCCCGCCTACCGTTCGCGGAAATGATTTTCCGCATCCGCCACCATTCGACGCGATTTCCATTTCCGCGAAGCTAGAAACATCCGTCCGGTACTTGCCGGGCCCCGTAAGCCCTCTCCACTCTACGTCATACCACGCCGCATCACGCGGCTCGGAGTGACGATTCATGACATTCATCCGGATTTCGGAGCCCGCAAAGATTGCCGCTGCGGGACTGCCGTGGGACTCACGCGGCAAAATTCAGTGGGCGTTCCGCAAGCGTCATGAAAACGGGCTCGACGGGGCCTTCGTGCGACAGGGTCGGAACGTTCTGGTCAACGTCGAGCGTGCGAAGGAATTGCTGTCTAAGCAGACTGCTAACTGATGAGTCTGCGCAACGCCGCACCCGAGGGGTCACTTCGCGGCGACCCTCGGGGCAGCGGTTTCAACAGCGGGGACGGTCTCAGTTTACCCGATTCGATCCCCGAGCACATCCGCGCGCGGTTGATCACGGAAGGCGTGCGCTCACTCGACGACTGGACGAGTCTAGGTGAGCAGCGTTTCCGGCTGTTCGGCATTACCACAAGGATGGCCTTGGAGATTGACGAACTGGCGCGCAAGGTGTCGCCGTGAGCGGCGCCGTCCCTCGCGAGCTCGCGCACTTCCTGTTGCTATCCGCTCAGGAGCAGGCCAATGCCGTCTACCGCCTTTCCAAGGCCGGCATGAGCGTACAGGCGATCTCAACTGCCACGCGTCTTGCACCGGAGCAGATCCAGAAAATCCTCGCCGAGCTCAACGGGGAGCCGGGCGGATGACGGAAGCTCGGGGGGTCGCGGAAACAAACAAACGCCAGGCCAACGGCGCCGATCCGGCGCTGGCACTGGCTCCTCCGCATTCGCCGGAGACGGAGCTTAACGTGCTCGGCTCGCTCATGAGCGACAATGGGACCTGGCCCACGGTGTCGGAGAGCGTGACGGAGACCGACTTCTGGATCCCTCGTAATCGGATGATCTTCGCGGCGATTCAGACATTGGCTGAGAGCGGCCGCGCATTTGGCCCCCTCAGTGTCGCGGAATTCCTCTCGAGCAAGAGCAGATCCATCATCAACGGGGTCGACGTCGTCCCTGACGTGCAGCTTGCGGACCTGGCCGAGATCGTGCGTAACACCATCACGCAGTCGAGCATTGGCCATCATGTAGAGGTGCTGTGCGGGCTGAAAGATCGGCGACGGCTGATTGAGCTCTAGACCGACCTCGCTGACTTGGTTCGTTCCAACGAGAGCGAAACCGTCGTCGGAGAGACTGTCGAGGTCGCGCGCGAGCTGCTCGACCAGATGCCTCTCGGCACGCGACAGTTGCCTCCAACCGCCCCAGTTGACTGGGACCGGTTCGTCGGGGACCCGCCACCGCGCACTTGGTGGCTTGAGGGAGAATGGCTGGCGCCGGATCCAACGTTTTTCGCTGGCGCCGGCGGCGCCGGTAAGAGCCGGGTGATGCAAGCGATTGGAGCCTCCCTCGTCACGGCCAGCACCTATCTCGCGCCGGTGTCGAGGCCGCTGCGCGTGCTGCTCTGGTCATGCGAGGAGAACGAGGAGGAGATCTGGCGCATGCAGGACGCCATAAATCGTCACCTGAAGGTCACAATGCAGGATCTGAAGAATCTGCACATCGTGCCGCGGCGGGGACTTGAGAACACGCTGTTTGATCTGTCGCTCGGTCGCCCGACCTTGACCCCGCTCTACAAGCAGCTTCACCAGCAGGTCAATGACCTCAAAGCCGATGTGCTGGCCCTGGACAATGCTGCGCACGTCTACGGCGCCAACGAAAATGACCGCTATCAGGTGACGAGATTTGTCAATTCGATCGCCGGCCTAGTGCGCGATCGGCCTTTCTGCTCGGTGATCCTCGGGCACACCTCCCGCAAGGATGGGTCCGAATTCTCAGGGTCCGCGGCGTGGGAAAACGCCTGCCGCATGCGTTGGTACTTGGGGGCGTCCCTGCCGGATCAGAAGTTCGATGCAGATGAGCCCGTCGAGCCCGATGTGGTCTACCTGGCGAAGCGCAAGACCAACTACGGCTCGAAGGACTGGCGGCGCCTGCGTTTCAGGAACGGCCTGTTCGTACCCGATGAACCGGAAGGACGCTCCCTCGGTCAGGGCTACCGCGATGACGATGCTGAGCGTGTGGTGCTCGAGGCTATCCCGAGGCTCAAGGCCGCGGGCCTCTTGCCCACTGACGCTAAGAACGGCCAGGACTACCTTCCGAGCCAGATTCTCGCAAAGGGCTACGCACAAGGGTTCAGCAAGAAGGACCTGATGGGCGCCATGAATCGCCTGATGGGCGCTGGTCGTCTGCGCCGGGACAGGGTGGGCACGTACTCAAACCGCTCTCCACGGTTCGGGCTCGTGATCCCATGAGCGCACTTGCACATAGTGCACACAGTGTCCCCCTAAGAAGGGGGAGACACACTGTGCGCGTCACTTGGTGCAGTTTGTGCGAACTTTGGGCGCAACTGTGTGCAGCACTTTGTGCCACGCCGAGCTTGCGCTCCAACATACTCAGCCAGCCGAAGGGGTATCAGATTCCTGGGGTGTATGACCGAGAAAGTGTCGCGGCCGTCGACGATTGCAACGGCCCCACCCCCCGCCACCCCCGTCGTGGTCGGCGAGGTCGTGCCGAGACCGGTGTATGTCGGCAAATTGGAGTCAGTCAGCGACTGGAGAAGGCAGCTCGGGAAGATATACCGGGAGATGCGGCGCGGAGAACTGCGCCCGGAGGACGGCACGAAACTCGCCTTTGTAGCGAACTTGGGCGCGCAACTGTCGCGCCTGGAGGAAGAGCTGAAGGAGGCTCGGGCGCTGCGGGAGGAGATCGAACGATTGCAGGATCGCGGCGCATCGGCTTCCGGCTTCGATCGGCCGGCGATCGAGCAGCAGGCCACAGAGGTTGCCGATCTATGATTGCAGACCGGAATGCTGCCGCGTATAAGTTCTCTCAACGTTCGTTGAGGGAGTCTATACATGGTACCGCCGCGACCGAAGTTCGTGACCTACTTCCGGGTGTCCACACAGAGGCAGAGTCGCTCAGGCCTGGGGCTCGAGGCGCAGCAGGCGGCGGTATCGGCGCACTTGGCGGCTCACAAGGGCGATGTGCTCGCGAGCTACACCGAGGTCGAATCGGGCAAGATCGACCAACGGCCGCAGCTTGTCGCAGCGCTCCGGCGCTGTCGGCAGACGCGGGCTACGCTCCTGGTCGCCAAGATCGACCGCCTCAGCCGCACCGCATCGTTCCTGTTCACCTTACGCGACTCGGGCGCGAAGTTTCAGGCCTTGGACATCCCCGAAGCGAACACCCTGACACTCGGAGTTATGATCGTGATGTCACAGCACGAGCGCGAGCTCATCGCCAAACGCACCAGGGAGGCGCTGGCGGCGCGACGGGCGAAGGGGCTGCCGATGGGCACCCCTCGCGACCTGTCGGCGTACCAAGAGCGGGCCTCGGAACTGGGCTGCTTCGCGAACCGTGCCAAGGCTCAGGAACGCGCCAAGGAAATCGCGCCGGCGATCGAGGAGGCGCGCGCCGCCGGCCACACCTCGCTGCGCCAGATCGCTGCCTACCTGAACGATCAGGGCATCCAGACGCCACGCGGCAAGGCGTGGACCGCGACCGCTGTGCGCAACGCGATGGAGCAACTCAAGGCGGCTTGATCGGTCAGAGGTGGACCTCTGGTGGACATGCCAGGGCGTCCATCAATGCCCTACGCAGCGGCCTCCTGCTCGGCTTCCCAGCCTTTCAGGGCCAGCAGCACGGTGCGCGGCACTTCCTGCTCACCGCGTAGTACGCGACCATGCGACGGGAAAGGCCCAGCGCCTCAGCCGCAGCGCTGAGGGAAAGTCCGTGCCGCCAGCGCCAGCGGATGAACTCGACCGCGTCGGAGCGCCCGTTCTGCTCGAGCGCCATCTCCAGAAGCCGCTGAGCTCCCATGTCGAGATCCCCTGGCCAAGCCACGCTATGGCCACCCTCGCCGACGCTGGCACGAGCGAATACGGCGGGATCGCGCAGCGGACGCAGGCCCTTGAGCCGAAACACCGGCTCCCGCAGATCCACCTTGAACGCCATGCCATTCGTCCAGCGCAGGCGCAGCGAGTACTCGCCGACGCTGGCGACGTTCTCAACTCGAATTGCTGGTTCGGCCATAGCTCTTACTCCTGCTCCGAATACTTTTGCCATAGAGCCTGTAGCTCCGCTCGATTGGCAGCCGCCCATGCGAGGGCTTCGGCTGTATCGCGCGGATCGACTTCGCCCACCCACAGTGCAAGCGTTTCGATGAGATACACCGCCGACTCCTCCCTGCTCGTGATGACATGGAAGTGCGGCGGCGGGTGGTCGCCGAAATACATCGCAATCCTGCAGCGATCGAAACGCTTCACAGTAGGCATGCGATATTGTAGTGCAATCGCTGCACCGGTGCAACCACTGCACTATCGAGCTGTCCTGGCCCGCAAGCGCTCCGCCCGGTGGGCGCGCCGTAAAGTGCGGCAGTGGCGCGAGCACTACCGGCATCACCCGCCCGGGCGCTCCGCCCCATGAGCGAGCTGCAGCAAATGATCAAGCGAGCTCGCGAGGCCCTCGCAGCGAGGCGACCGCCCCTCCCCGCGCCGACAGTCGGCCTTCAGGCGTTCTGGAGCGCCGCCGACATCGAGGAATACTGCCGCTTCAAGTCCGGTGGACCACTGCCCACATCCGAAGGCGCGCTGGACCTTCTGGCGACCGACGTCGAGGTGGACTGGCTGGTATGAACCCGTGCGACCTCCTCTCCGAAGAGCAACAGACCTGGGCGAGTCAGATGGCAGCGGAAGGCGCTGATGATGCGCTGATCGCCGACCGGATCCACGCCTCGATCGCCGCGGTGCGAGCCTACCTCCGCTGGAACCCACGGAGACGCCGGGTCGCTCTGCCCGCTGATGACGCACCAACCTCACCGGACGAGGCATCGCCGCCAGACTCCGATGCGGCGGCAGCGTTGTCCGAACCCGAGTCACCGTCCTTTCGAGAGGCCGCCATCGAGCGCATGCGCGGTCTGCACGTTGTGTGCGGGCCCGACGTGGCGTTGACGGCCGCACAGCGCGCCGCGGTGCAGCGACTACTCGATCAGCGGATCCCCGCCACAGTGATTGCACAGGGCCTGCGCATCGCGCACGACCAGGTGTTACGCATTGCCCGGGTCACACCATGAAACTCAGCCAGGTGCTTCAAACGTGGGGGCTGAATCAATTTGCTCGCCGGGCGTGGCAGGGCCAGGGCGTCGTCAGGCGCAACCACGGCGGCTACCTGTTGGAAGTCGACGGCGGCGTCAGTGGCGGCGGCGTGACCGTTCCCTTTGCATTCAGCATTGAGGATGCCACCGCAGACGATTGGGTTCTCGTAGAGAGGCGCTTTCCATGAGCACTTCCCTAGACTCGGAGGCGCGGCAGCGTTTGCTCCACGACCTGGAGCTTCGCGAACAACTGTCGGTGAAGCGCCTCTGCCAAACCTACCACGTTTCACCCGCAACGATCGGAAGGCTGAAGGACAAGATGCGCCATGACCGAGCGAAAATCGCTCACCCGACGGCTCCCCCTGAAGGTACTGTCGATCGCATGGTGACTCACGCCGATGTTCAGATCGAGACATCCTTGCCTGCAGTCTACGTGCAGGAGATCGACCGGCTAGCGCAGATGATGCGGCTCAGCCGGTCCGAGTTTGCCGCCATGTTGGTGGGCCGAGGCCTCGTGTACTACTGGGAACTGGAGTGCGAGTTGAGAGAGCGGGCGCCGCTCACCGAGCAGGGCGACACCGCAACGTTGGGGGAGGATTGAATCGATGATGACGATCGCAGAATTGGTTGCGGCGCGCGCGAGCGCCTTCGTGTCTCAGAACGGATCATTGTTCGCGAGCGCCGGCGGGCAATCCGCCATCATCGAACGTACGGCCGCGGTGACATCGCTGCTGGAAGGCAACTCGATGACCGTTGGCGCCTTGCGCCGCCTGGGGCTGCTCGATCGGTCGATCGACCTGGCGTTTTCCAGGCAGAAGTTCAGCGTCGCCGAAATCGACGAGGCACTCAAGGGCGGATCAGACACCCTGCGCGCTACGGAGCGGATGTCGTTCAAGCTCGGCCTGCAGGCGATGAGGCTGCTGTGATACGCATCCGGGCCACAAACGCCATCAGTCCGCCCACCCAGTACCTGGTTTACGTGCCCGCGCCACGCGTGCCGCGGCCGCTTCGAGACCATCCAATGGGCATCCGCGGTGCGCTCAGCGCGATCCCCCACGATTGCGCGCCGGAACCAGAACCGCCGGCCGTCGGAATTCTGGTCGGATCGGCGGAGTTCGACGCGGAGGGCATCGCGGAGGTCACCGATGAGGTGGGCCGGATTCTCATTGAGCGCGGCCTCGCGACCGCCGAGCCGCCGGTCCTCGCGGAATGAAAGAATGCGACCGCCCGTCCCTTTCGGGATCCATAGCGGGCGGTCACACGTCGGCGGCCCTCCTCCAGCGCCGATCCGGATGCTTCTTCAGCTCTCATCCGGCGGACGAGTGGTACGAGTCCGGCAACATCGGCCACTGTGCGCACGCGCTTGCAACGCGGGGCGCGCCGTCATAAGAGCCGTCGACAAGGTTCTAACCGTCCACGCCGGCGCGGGCGAGACTCATCGCGGCAGCGGTCATCTGTGCGGTGTCTCATCCGCGCCCGGCGCGTCCGGTTGATAGCCAGGAGTCAGTGATGTTCGATTTGCGTCAGCTTCCATCGCTTGCAGTCATGGCCCCTGCATTTGCCCGGTGTGCGGCCGTAGTGCCGTCGCTGTGCCCGGGCTTGAGGTGTATGACGGTCATATCCTCCGTGTGCCCCGCCTTGCGCCTGATCCCCAATCCGCTTCCCACGGACATGCTTTCAGCAGCTCCAGCCGAGAAGAACATCACCATCCACTAACCCAGAAGGCCGCAACAGATGACGACCGCCAGAGTGACCGTGAATTCGGGAGATACGGCAATCGCCAGCCCCAAGGCACCGGAGGCGGCCGTTTCCGTCATCGACGCGGACGGCAGGCGCCTGAGCATCCGTGAGCCCTCCATCCTCATGGAGAGTCGGCTCGTGCGCGCCATGGGCGAAGCGGCGAGCAACAGCGTGTACATGACAGGGTATGTCCTTCCGGCCGCCATGGTCGTCGCGATCAACGGGGAAGATCTGCAGTTTCCGATGACGGAGCGGGAAGTGGAGGCAGCCATCAACGTGGTGGGGCGCAGCGGGCTCGCCGCTGTCATGCAGCATATGACGGAGGCCGCGAAGAAGGCAGAGGAGGATGGCGCAATAAAAAAATCGGGAAAAACGCAGGCTTCCGCGAGGCCTGCTGGCTGGTCAGAAACGGAATTCCCTTCCACGTCGCCTTCGGCATGACGCGGGAACAGGCGGACCGATTCACCCTCGAGCGTAGCGAGCGCACGGCTTTCTCAATCGTGTTCTCGGAGTTTGAGGGAAACCGTTTTGACTGGCGCGCGATGAAGTTCGTGGAGCGCGCATGAAGCACTTCAGCAGTTTCGGCGCCTTCGCCATGCACCTGATCGAACGGGAGGTCGCGGCACGGTTCGCTCTTCACGCAGGCCTTGAGCACGTTGCCACGAAGGTGGAGGAGACGGCGAAAAGTGAGCTCGGCACGTATCAACCCGAGGTCGGCCAGTTCCCCGCATGGCAGCCGCTGGCGCAGTCGACTGTGGACGATCGCATCGCCCAAGGCTTCCCTGCCGATGAACCGCTGCTACGCACAGGCGATCTCCGAGAGTCGATCTCGCACCAGGTCGAAGGCCTTGAGGCGGCGGTCGGCTCAACCTCTGATGTCGCGCTCTACCAGGAACTCGGCACGATGAATATGCCCCCGCGGCCGTTCCTCGGGCCGGCGGCAGTGCGCAACGAACGACACATGGTGCGCGTTCTCGGCGCAGTGGCCGTCGCAGGCCTCGCCGGCGGGGAAGTGTTGCCGGAGGCGCTTGGCTACGACTTGGCGGTGAAGCCATAGGACGAGGGTCGCAGTGTTCGAGCACTACAAAATTGCAGTACGACTGTCGATCGTGGACGAGCTGTCAGGCCCGCTGGCTCTGATCGTTCGCCATCTCTACACGACGGAAGCGGCTGCGATGAAGCTGCAGAATCGACTCAAGTCCATCAAGACATTGTTCGCCGGCGGCTCCGCCATGATTGGCGCCGGCGCCGCCGTGGCAGCCCCTCTGTTGTATGCCATTGACAAGGCCGCGGAACTCCAGAAACAGCTGATCGGCGTACAGATCGCCAGCCGCGGCACGACGGCGCAAATGGATGCGATGCGCGCGGCGATCGAGAGAACCGCCGGCCAGACGATCTTCTCCAATATCGATGTGGCGAAGATGGCCAAGCTCATCGCCACCGGCACAGGATTGGGTGCCGAGCAGACCAGCAGCCTGTTGCCCGTTTTCGCTCGCTTCGCTGATGTGCAGAGCCTGATGAAGGGGACCGCGTTCGAGGAGTCGGTCACCAATCTCATACGACTGGCCCACACCGCGCAACACTACAATGCCCAGGAGTTGACGCACTACGCGGACATGCTCACGAAGGCCTCTTTCATCGTTCCTGGCGGCTTGGGTGAAGTCGGACACGCGCTCAAGTACTCGCAGGGCATCGCAAAGACCGCCTTGGGCATCGACGATGACAACATGGTCCTCTTGACAGCGCTGCTCAACCGGTTGGGGCTCTCCGGCAGTCGGGGTGGCACCAACCTCCTCGCCGCGATGACGCGCACGATCCCTGGCATCTTCGGATCTGGATTGCTCACGGGAAAGAGCAACCAAGCGCTCCTGGCGATGGGAATGGTCGATAGTCAGGGCCATGCGCGGGTGTTCAAAGACGGGAAATTCGATCCGGTCACATGGATGGGGCTGATGTCGGCCTATGTGCAGCGGGAATTTGCTCGCCATCCCGAGGCCATGGCCCGACAAGACATCATGAAGAACTTCCAGCACGCGTTCGGCGTGCAGGGCTCGCGAGTCGCGTCGCTCCTCTCCAGTCCCCAGGCGATAGACCAGTGGCGCCAGATCGGGGAAATCTTTGCTCAGTATGGAGGTGTGGAAGCGATCCAGCAGAGGTTTGCCAACGAGTCGGTATCGCAGCAATACCAGAATGCCAAGACCAACTTCATCTCCGCGATGACGGAGGCTGGAATCACGCTCTTGCCGCTAGCCACGACGGCCTTGCAGAAGTTCAACGGCTACATGAAAGAGCTCATCGATTGGATGACGAAGAACCCTGAGAAGGTCAAGGAGTACGCGACCAACATCGGCTACTTTGCCGTTGCACTCGCAAGCCTGGGCGCAATTTCGGTCGCCACTTCGGGGATCCTCGGCCTCGTGACGGCGATCGGCGCGCTACGGGCGGCTTCCGCAGCCACACTGGGCGCCGCAGGTGCAGGGGGCGCCAAGGGGCTCCTGGGCAAGGTAGGGGCCGTGGGCGGGGCCTTCGGCATCGGCTACAGCATCGGCTCGCTCGTCGATGCGGGCATCAGTTGGGGGATCTCGAAAGCGACCGGCCACGATGCGACGTTGGGCACGTGGTTCTACGATCTCACGCATCGCAGAGAGGATGCGGCGCTGGCCATCCCATCATCCCTGCAGCAGCGTCGCGGCGCTATCGAGAGACCGGCGCAAACGACTTCTCGCGATAATCTGGCGCCGAGAACGCGAGCTCAGACACCGACCTACGTTCAGGTGCACAGCAGCGTGAACCTGGATAGCCAGAAGATCGGAGACGTCGTCACACGGCACATCGGCAAGATGATGAGCCGACCTCACGGTGGCACCGGCGATTTCGACGGCAGGTCAATGCTCTCGCCTGCCGGCGGAATCGGGGATGAGTACTAGTGACATTCGGCTTCCAACCCGAGCGGGGACGCTGACATGGGTTCTGCAGTCAGGCAGATCACCCCGCGTGTCGATGTGGGCCCAGGAACGGGCCTCACGCTGACCTTCACGTCCCTCCCGCTTGCCGGGAGCGCGATCGTCATCACCCTGTCTGTCGGCGGCGGCATCGGCGGCAGTACGGTCAGCAGTGTTACGGACAACCAGGGATCTGGAGTCAACACCTACACGTCGCGCGTTTTCGGCTCGGACGTTTCCGCATCCAACGCCTTCATCATCGCGTGCGATGCGATCGCTGCACCGTCCGGCACCTTCAGCATCACGCTCGCCTTCAGCTCTAACCTTTTCGCGAGTGCCAATGCGCTGGAGTGGACGCAGCCGCTCTCGAGTCCACTGGACAAGACGGGCAATATCGCCTCGACGGCGAGCGGACAGACCTCGGCGACCGTCACCGCTTCGGCGGCCAACGCCAACCCCGCTGACCTGGTCGTGGCCGTGCTCGCCAACAATGGCACGAACAACACCAACGCCGGCATCACCGACCCGGCGACTACCGGCTATACGACGATCGGAGTTCAGCAGAACGTCGACGCATTCATCGGATATGAGGCCGCCTACAAAGTCCTGGCGGCGACAGAGACCTCGTCCGCCTCATGGAGTTGGACCGGAGGCGCATCCAACTCGACTGCGGCCGCGATCGCGACGTTCAAGGGGACTGTCAGCGGCGCGGCCCTGGCCGGTACACCAAGCGACGCGAGCTCCGCCTCCTCGACGCTTACGGAAGATTCCGTCGCGCAGGGCCTGTTTGCCGCGTGGAATGTCGGGTACGTTGGAGAGCCCACACGGCACGCTATCAATGCTCCGGCGGTGATTGCTACGATGGAACTGCCCAACGGACAGTTGAGGCAGGCGGCGCCGGGCGTCTACGTGAAGCCCTGCGGGATCCTGGTGAAGTTGACGCCATTCGCGGCGGGCTCGACCGGTACGCTCGACGTACACGACTGCGGCTCGCTCGCGGAAGCGAACGGGGGCAACCTGGTATTCCAGATCGCCGCGGCGAGCATCACCGCTGGTGTCGATATCCCCGTCGGCATCACGTTTCAGACCGGAATCGTGATCAGCTCTGTGCCATCTGGCGGGTGGTTCGGCGTCTCGTTCGACGCGCCTGATGCTTTCTGGCCGTGGGACGACTGAGTCCAAGGGGGGCGAGTGCAGACGCGTGCACAAACGAAAACGCCCCCTTCGGGGGGGGGCGCTCTCGTGCGAGGCAGCGGCTCTCGTCAGATCAGCCTTCTGTCCGTCAGATCCTCCCACAACATCCGAGACAGGATGGCCGCTGCGGTGCACAGCCCCGACAGTCGCTCCTCGTCGTCTGAAGGCTGCAAGGCCTCGCCCTCCGCAGCGGAACACACTCCCTGCACGGCCTGCATCAGGCGCAGAGTGCTGGGGCCCGTGTTGTCGTCGCCCTGACGCTCCTCTGGATCACCGGATCGGATCGGCGTGACGTTGTCGGTGCTCATGACTGTGTCTCCTGATCTGAGGTCTCACGGCCGGGCGGCGAGGACCGCGAAATCTCATCGTCCCAGCGCGCAGGGAAGTAAGTGTCTCCGCGGAGGACCCCGCGGGCATGGTTGCACCACCGCCAAGTCCATTTGCGCAGGCTGTCGACGGTGAGCGCGAGCTCTGGAGGAGGGTTTCTCATCCTGTTGACCACGTTGTCGAGCAACGCAATCGCGCTCGGGACGTCGGGCCCGTCGCTTTCCGTGGATCCACCCGGTGTACGCAGCGAGTCGGCAATGACGCCCATGACGTTCAGGAAGCCGCAGTACGGATCGGGTCCCTGTTGTGATGCCGGGTCAAGCCGCTCGACAGGCTCGGTGCACTGGATGAAGCAGGCAACGTCTGCGCATTCTTGGAGGGTGAACCTAGCAATGCGGCCGGAGGCGAGGGCGGCGATCGCCTTGCGCCCGCGGTCGACCTGCTCCTGGACCCCGGCGTACAGGACAGTGCCCTGAAGCCGCTGCTGGTTCTCAAGGTAGGCGTGAACGCGATCGCGGTCCTCCGGCGTCAGAGTCTCAATCTCCACCCCATGCGCGTCGCTCGATTCGTCCTCGTCGAAAAGTGACTCGAGCATCCTGGCCGCTGAGTTCATCGCGCCCCGGATCGGACTCACCACGTACC
>CAZLYG010000015.1:13833-26139 GCA_964563075.1 uncultured Steroidobacteraceae bacterium
ACCCTGCGGCGGCGATTCGCTCTTCAGCGCGAACTCGACCAGCAGAACGAGATCGAGAGCGTCGTACACGACGTGGTCTCTATTGTCGTCGCTCACCAGCCTGCGATCGTGGTCCTCGAACCAGGTTTCAAGATGCGAGCGAACCAGGCCTACGACCTCCAGGATGGCGCCGTGCTCGCACTCGGGGTCCCTGCTCTCGCCCCACCCTTGGAGCGCGACGCGCAGGAGATTCGCCGCCGCCTCCAAAGGCGCCAGTGACGGGGGCTCTTTGCTCGGGATCGAGACGGAAATGCTGTTAGACTCGGTGGTATCCATCTGCTGTTCTCCAAGTAGAACGTGTGGGTGGTAGGCGGGACGCGGCGGTGAGTCGCCGAGGCCCGCCGCTAATCCTCAAGCCGCTATCTGTGGCGCTCCCTCCTTTGCCGCCGGCGCTGCGGCGACGACTCGCCGCACCAGATCCAGATACTCGGCGTCGGCCTTCTCCTGCGCCGTCCTGGCCTTGCTGAGCGCCGTCTCGGCGGAAGCAACCCTCCGGGCAGCTTTCTGTGCGTGCTCGCCTGCCTTCATCACCTCCATGGCGAGCGTGGTGGGTTTTCTGGGTCTCGGCATGATCGATGTTCTCCTCGGTTTGTGGATGGGTGAAATTCAGGGCTCGCTCAGGGCGCTACGAACGGGCACGGCCTCGGGCTCGTTGTCCGGATTCGTGAAGAGGCAGTACCAGCGCTGAGCATCGACGTGGGCGACGTACGAGAACCCGCGGGACGCGCAGGCGACCGCAGCGGCCTGTAGGGTGGAGGCGGTGACGTGGGGGTCGGGCAGCGCGTTGGCCGGCTCAGCGTGAGCGCAGGCTGTCAGCAGAAGCGAGAGAACGAGAGCGGCCGCGCGTAGGCGACGAGCTCCGGGCAGCGTAAACATGGCGTGGGCCTCCAGCATCTTTGGCACACTGGTGGCACACTTGCTGCCTCAAATCGGCACCAAGTGACGCGACGCCGCACGTCTAAGTGATTGAGTTATCTAGTGTCGAGTGGTGGGGCTTTGAGGACTTGCCCGGTTTGTAAACCGTTGGTCGGGGGTTCAAATCCCTCAGCCGGCAGAATTGATGTATCTTCAAAGACGTAGCTGTTCGCGTTTGCTCGTCGGGCGCCCGACAATCTGATTGAATATCCGCGTGTTGGGTAGGGATTGATGTCTGGCGATGCTTTTCTTGCTTGAACGCGCGAGGCTACTGGTCTAATCTGGTCAGCATGACTAGATTATCAAAATCGAGGCCATCCTCATCGAGGGGCGGGAAGGGCCGTCCTCCTGAGGGACGCTCCGGCTATTGGCTGCTTCAGGACGCCAAAGCGCGCTTCAGCGAACTCGTTCGCAAGGTACGGAGCGAGGGGCCGCAGCACGTGACCGTGCATGGGCGCCACGAGGTCGTCGTCATCGCGGCCGAGGAATTCCGTCGTCTCAAAGGCGGTGCCACCGGTCAGGCGCTGATTGAAGCCATGCAGGCCTCACCTCACCGCGACATGGATATCGAACCGAGGCGCGGCCCACAGCCCGTTCGCGACGTGTCCTTGTGACGGGATGGCTGCTCGACACCAACATCCTCTCTGAGCTTCGGCGTCCGAAACCGGAGCCGAGGGTCGTTGACTTCGTCGCCAAGCAGCCGCTTGAGTCGCTCCATATCAGCATCGTGACACTGGGCGAGATTCGCTTCGGTATTGAGATGGTGCCAGACGCAATCCGCCGCTCCGAACTCAACAACTGGCTCGCCCACAAGGTGCGCCCGATGTTCGAGCAAAGAGTTTTGTCCATCACCGAGGACATCGTCCTCAAATGGAGGCTCTTAGTAGAGGCGGGACGCAAGGTCGGTCACACATTCTCCGAGCCCGACTTGATCATCGCCGCGACGGCTCAGCATCACGGGCTCACGGTTGTCTCGCGCGACACGAGTGACTACGAAAGAGCGCGCGTTGCAGTCATCAACCCGTGGATTGATCCCGCTCCGCCTGGCAGCGAATAGTCCTGCCCGTCCCGGCCGAGTGACAACGTCATAGTTCGCGGGGGTCACCTCATGGGGTCATCCAGTGGCTCACACCGGCCGTTCCGGGCCACTGCTCGTGCCCGCGCGGGACACTGCGCACCCGATCATGTGACCCCCGGGACTGGCGCCCGGGGGCTCACACGGCAGTGTGCAACCTACCGGCTGACCTGGAGCCTGGTTCCACCACCAGGACCGCCGCCGCCGTTGTCACCATCAGAGACAACCTTGATCCAGAGCGCATCCCCATCCTTATAGTACGACGTGTCGGTAGCCTTGCGCAGCGCATCCAGGCTTTCCAGCGGCGTACCTGGGGCGGCGGTGGTGAATCCCGGCAGCTCGAATATCACCCACGAGCCCTTATCCAGTTCGCTGACGCGCAGGGACAGAGAGGGCCTTTCGGTGGTCACCTTGATCTCAGTACCGGCTCGTATGTTGGTGCGGGTCAGGGTGTACTGCTTGCCGTTGCGGCTGAGAATGACCGGCGGCTGAGCAGCTGCACCTGCACCGCCTGCACCGAAACCTCCGCCAGGACCACCGGGTCCACCAAAGCCGGCAGGTCTGCCGGCACCGGCAGCCGCGCCAGGACCACCACCCCCGCCGGGACCGGCACCCGCACCAGGACCGGCACCCGCACCAGGACCGGCACCCGCACCAGGGCCAGCACCGGAACCAGCACCCGGCCGACGCGCTCCGAATCCCTCACCGGGGCCCCCGATATCCAGGCGCCCAACATCACCTTTGCACACGGCGGCATTCCATGTGGGCTTGACCTCACAGGCGCCGGTGTCTGCTGCGATGCTGTCGTTGACACCGTCGTTGATGAGAACGTACGAATTGGGGCCATCCCCGAACGAGCCGTCCTTGTCGCGGATCACCGCGGTCTTATAAGCCGTACTTCCTGCATTGTCGCTGCCCCACTTACGCTCCATCGGCGGGAAATATACGGGCTTGGCGTTGACGAATTTTACATGCTCGACGGAGTTGTTGGAGCTGACTCCGAAGCTGGTATACATCAGGTAAGAAATCGCTCCGGTCTTGCGAGTGGCGTTGTCCTGGAAATTCCGGAACGTGACATTCTCCACGTCGTGACGATAGTCGTAGTATTCGTAGCCGCGGATCGGGTAATCCGGCAGTTCCGGCTTCGGCAAGCTGCGTCCGTACGCCTTTTCCGCATCAGTCATCGGATTACCAATATTCTCGGTCTCGCCCACGATCAGCGAGTCAACGAGCTTTGAGGTGAAGGCGTAACGACCGAATGCGCCAGAGGCGTGCGTAAAGCCGATGGCGTTGTCGGCCAGCTTCACGTTCCTGAAGACGTGCATCTCACCTCGGCCCCAGATGGCGCCATTGCGGTTCTTGTAGGCGGTGAGATCCTCGAAGTCCGATTCCAACGCTTTGCTGTTCGGGTCGGCGGGATTTTCAAGGCCCGTTTGCGAGCTGCCGGTAACCCCGAAGGTGCCATTGGGCGCAACGTTTCGGTCGAACATGAACGCATCATAGTTGGAGTGGGCGACGTTGCCCTTGAACTCGCGGAATTTCGTGCGACGCGGCCAGGTTGCCTTGCTGATATCCGTGTCCTGGAAGGCGCCCGTCGGGTGCTCCGGCAATGACATCCAGAAGCCGTTCGCATCGGAACCCGCGGCCACGTTATCCCGGTAGATGTTGTCCGGATTGGTTATCCAGAAAGTCGCCGCCGTGTTGTCCGAGGGAATCAGGATGTCCTTGGCCGCCTGGCCATTCGTTCCAGCACGCTTCTCTCCGGCTGCAGCGAGGTTTGTCGGGATGCACGGCGCGGCCGGATGGCATTTGGTCAGGATCCCCAGGTTATGGATGAACTGGTTGCCGTGCTCCACCGCGTCTTCGAGGAAGAAGCAGTGACCAATGTTGTTGTAGGTCACGTTGTTTTCGACGCGCACGTCGTTGGTGCCATGCACGGTCACGCAACGGCTGTAGGTGTCGTGAATCGAAGAGTTCTGGATGTACTGGCCTTGCGCATCGCCGACCAGATGCCAGTGGATGGGATACCGGGCAAGATGCATGTTCTGGCCCATGCGATTGAACTCGACGCCAGAGACATACATCTTGCTCGTGATGATGGCCATCACATGGCCACCGAAGAGTGTCTTGTCTGCATCCGGCGAGGCCTGGATGAGGATATTGCGGGTCAGCAGGCCGACTTCGCCACGCTCATCCACGCCGAAGGTGATCCGACCGTAGTGCATGTAGTCCAGTTTCCTGTCGAGCGCGATCGTATTGCCCTTGATGCCCGAGATGGTTCGCCGCTCTGCCTGATGGGGATCGAAATCCGTTGAAGCAAGGACAATCACGTCGCCCACCCGCCAACCCTTGGCATTCAGCACCTGTATCGAACTGCTGCCTGCTTCGGCGGTCCTCGCCAGCTTGGTCCAGGAGTTGGTCCGGTCGCCATGCAGGCTCAGGATCCCGCCCTCGACCAGGATCCCGCGGTCACCCATGCCATCCAGTTCTTCACCAGGGACGTTGTCGGTGAGCGTGATGGTCGCCTTGCGCGTGTGGGGTTTGGCCTCGGTGCCGATTTCCAGTTCCCCGTGCACCATGATCCACTCGGTCGTCAGCTCGAGGTCGGCTTTGTCCGAGAAGCCGAGTTTGCCTTCGAGATGCAGCCCGTGCAGCGGCGGCGGACTGACGTCGAGGAGCACATCCTTGCCTTTCTCAATGGTTACGATGTCCCCTGCGCGGGGCACCTGCCCGTCCGGCCAGCTGGCAGGATCAGACCAGAGAGTCTGCTTGATCGCCGGCTTGTCGCCTTCATTGGCATGGACGAGTGCGAATGCGCCGCCGAGAAGGACTAGGACCGTTACAGCAGGGAATGAGCGAGTCTTTTTGCTCATGACATCAAGGCCTCGTACTCGAATATGACCCGGTACTTGTGAGCACAGTAAAGCGCGGCTGTCCCGCCAACGACGCTGCATGATGCGACGCTGTCGCAGTGCGCGCAATTGGCAGTTGCGCCGTCTGATGGGCAAAGAACGAACTTCCGGTATTCAAGACGGCCGCGGCGCGGGTTCAGCCATGTCCGGTTGGGCACGGCCTCGCGGGAATTTCGCCAGGTCCGCCCGCGTTCCTCTGCCCAATTTCCGCCCACCCGCCGTCACCTCACCTGACGTGCCCGGTGCGCAGGAGCCACTCCGGGTGGGACACCTTGCAGGTTCAAGACAGGTATGGATGTGCAGGCCGTTGTGGTGACAGGAAGGAGAGCTCATCCCGGGCCTGCGAAACGTTCCTTCATCGCTAATTGAAGCGCTGCGAACAAGGGCAAGGAGCATTTTCATGTCACGATGTTCTGCAACGGTGCTCAGTTTGCTCGCGTTGGGCGAGGTGTGCTCAGTCGCGAGGGCGCAAGATGTTGCTCCGTCCGCACAGAACGTCGCCGTGCCCGGAGCGCCGCCTGCCACCGTGCCCACGCCGGTTCCGGCAACTACCACGACGACAACGACGCCCGCCGCGACGACCACTACAACCGCGCCATCAGGGTCAACTCAGACTACCGTGACAACAACCCCTGGTGGTGGGACTCGGACAACTGTATCGCCTGCGGACATACCGTCGTCGGGGTTGGAGCTCGGCACCGGTGATGAGGTCAAGCTCGTCGTCGATGTACCTGACCTCAAGTCGATCGATGAGAACAACACCCTGTACTGCGCGCCCGCAGGTACGTTGCTGAGGATCTCAAACACTACCGATGACGGCGGCAAGAACTTCTACGTCAGCGTCGAGAAGCTGCCAAAGAGTGCCACGCCGGGATTTTTCAGCTCCACGAGCACGACCAACGCGGCGGAGGCGGCGCACTGCAAGGTCTCGACGGAGTCTGCCGTGCAGCCCGGCGTGCAGTACCTGGTGCCCAAGGCAGCGTTGGACAAACACGACTACAGCGCCTCGGGTTTGGAATATGGCCTCCTGCTCACCCCATACAAGTTCCACATAGCCGACAGATCACTTACCACGTCGGCGACAATCGGGCCCTACGTGGGGTTTCACGCTTTTACTTCCCCCGGTTCGACGGTATCGGAGGTGTTTTCCGTCGGACTGGGTACTGTCGAAGTCCCCGGCGCGGACTCCTCGGGCCAGCCCACGACGGACAACAAGCTGTCGCTGTCGGCGGCGACAGGGTATGTCGTGACGCTCACCAAATCAGGGCGATTTCAAGCGGCATTCCTCCTGGGCATAGACTGGGCGGGGCGCGCCAGTGGGTACAAGAACAACGGACGGCCTTGGCTCGGAATCGGCTTCGGCACTAACCTGACGAAATAGAGAGCAAGCGCGCTCCCGTCAGTGGCGGCTACGCGCCGACCTCCTCGGACGAGAGCCTCGCTCGCTATCACGAGAAGCGTACCAAACGCAGGCCGCTGGTTGCCGAAGTCAGCATTCGCACTGCGGTTGAAGGAATCCGAGTGGCGGGGGCGAATGTTCGTTCACCGCGGTGGCCCGCTGGCGGCGCCCCCTTCCGCAATTTGATATTCGCCCTTGTCCGCGTACCGAAGAATGACATAAACGCGGTCCGCGGGTTCGTTGGCGATCCATTTCGAACCTCAGCGCGGCGGACCGCTGGCTGCACCGCCTTCTCTGTAAGGCAGATCGAAGTGCACGAACACCCGGTCTGTCGTATCGCCACTATTCTCTCTGCAATGGTATTCCATCCTGAGAGTATCCATGTGACGCACGTGCTTGCCGTCTTGACGAATCGCCACCGGCAGGTAGGCCTCCAGGCAACTGACGGGTTTCTTACTGGGCTTCAGATATCCTGAAGGTGCGGGATCCTGGAACCCTACATCGAGAAGCCAGCACGATCTCCAGACGTCGGGCACGTCTCCGGTGTAGTACTCGATTTGGTAACACGTGATATTCCCCTCGGTAACGGAGAGCAGGAAGTTGTCGTTCCGCGAGATTCTGAATGCTGAGCCCTTCGGCAGGTAGAGGCTCGGTCCCGCGCATAACTCACCCAGCCAATCGATCACGACGGTCTTACGGTGCCAGCAGTCGCCGCTCACCGGTGTCACGCACTTTTCGTTGGATGCCATTGTCGTTTCCCTCGCCATGCTGAGCCAAACGCGCAGCGTAGATGCATCACGGGCCCGGACGGATAGCGGGCGTCAACGCGGGGGGCCGCTGGCCGTTCCCCCTTCGAGCATTCCCGTCTTCGACCCGTCTCCGAACTCGAGAAATACGTACACGCGGTCCGTGGGCTCGTTGGCGTCCCCTTGTTTGAAGTATTCCATGGTGACGCGATCAACACGCGGAAGGTAGGCCCCGTTCGGATTGTATTGGCCGTTCACTTCGGGAATCATGACCGGCATGAAACCCACGGCGTATTCGACGAGCAGCGCCGGATATTTTTTTCGGACGATTGGGTTGGTGGGTTGATGGGCGCCCTGATGAAGCAGCCAAACGCACTTCCAGACTTCCTTCATGTCACCCGTGTAGTACTCGATCTCGTAGCGCCGGATGTATCCTTGCCCCCCCAGGAAATCGTCGTTGCGCCTGAAGCGGAACGTGGAGTTCAGCGGTAGCCAGAGCGTGGTTCCCAGCTCGTTGTCGATGATATCTATCTTGACCGTCTTCGCGTCCCACATGTCGGTATCGTCATCCGACATTATCGGATGCGGCCTGTATCTGGTTTCCGCTGTTGTTTCTCTTGTCATACTCAATCCCCCGCAACGTAAACCGTAAATGCTCCCCACAAAGCCGGATCCAGCTCCGGCGCCTGCTCCAGTGCGCGCCGCATTGCGATTGCGAGCGCATCGGAAACCTCCTCGGACAGACTGTGTGCGACCTCCGCCGAGGAGTTGTCTTCGTCGCGCATCAGCTTCCGATACATTCCTGTCATGAGCTCGGCAGCGATCTCATCGGCGACGGGCCAGAGCGAAGCCACGACCGAGTGAGCGCCCCTCGCCAGAGCCGCGTAGCGCAGGCCGACCAGGCCTTCGCTGGCGGACTCCTTGCCGAGCGCCGTGTCACAGGCGCTGAGCACCACCGCCTCGGCGCTGAATGTCTGTGCCAGAAGATCTCCGGCACGCAGGAACGGATCTTTGACGGTCCCGTGCGTCCCGTACGTCCCCAGGATCAATGCCGACAACTGTGGAATCTCGGCGTCGATCAGCCCATGAGAGGCGATATGGATGAAGCGATATGAAGAGAGGTCTCTGCGCAGGACGTTTTCCCTCGTCGCATCAGTGCCTTGCAGGTAGTCGACGCGCTCGCGGCCGTAGACATCCCGGATCTGCTCGGCTTCGCGAGCGGAAGCGGCCAGCCGCAGTAAACCCGATGGGGTCTCCATGCCACGCAGCACAGCGCGTTGGTCGATGACACGAACGGACGAGACTCTCGCTGTGCCAGGGGCATGCAGTCGCGGATCGTCCGCGGTGTAGACCGGGTCGGCCACCATGAGCATGCGCGATCCCTGTGGTAAGCGGTTCTCCATTCCGGACCGCGCGGCGCTGAAACGTAGAGCAGGCGCAATGGACACGGTGGCGTGCTGGATGAGATACGGTTGGCGGCCCGGGCGATCATCGCGCAGCGCGGCGAAAGGAACGTAGTGCAGCGAACCATCCGGAATGATAACCAGCCTGTCTGCAGTGCGGATGGAGTCCATCACCGGAGCCAGGACGAGGTGATACAGCTCAACGGAGTCCTGCAAACGATTGCCGGGAGAGACATCCGATAGCGAGCGCATCGCGGCGTGAAGTTTCCGGGCAGCGGACTCGATCAGGCTGGAGGAAGGGAGGTTCACCCACGACATGCCGTGCTCGTCCAACACCCAGGCGTAGGCGCGCTCAGGTCCCAACCAGTACTCGATGAAGGCTCGCCCCGGCGTCAGGATGCTGCGATATCTTCCGACTCCAGCTCGGGCGCCGCTCGTTGGCGTACCGCCCAAGGCGGTGCTGGAGTCTCTGGCGATCTCCGCATCGACCAGTCCCAGCCGCACGCGCAGGTGCGCGATATCCTCGCGGAGACTCCTTGCCCGCGCATCATCGGGCCCAGCGACGTTCTCGCGCGTAGCGAGCTGATAGCGGCGCTCCGCGAGGTCGCGATCCAGCGTCATGCTGGTTGCGAGCAGCTGCGCGGTGCGCCCCTTTGCGAGAGAGTTGAGGTTTTCGGCGCGCCACTCCTCGAAAGCGGAAGCGCGGAATCCGTCCACTGCCTCGAGACTCTCGAATGCGACGCTCTCCGCCGAGGATGTGAGGCCTCGCGCCTCAAACGATTCATATTCCTTGCGCAGCAGATCGATCTCGAGAGCCAGCGCCGGACGAATGGATGCCGCGATGGATGAGCGATACTCGGGGTTCGCCGTCATTGCACGGATCTCGCCCGATAGTGCCAGAGCGCGACGCACGGTGGCGATCGCTTCCCTGATCCGCCCCCGCGCGGCGCGCACGCGCGCCAGAGCCACTAGACCTTCGAAGCGCTCAGGAACCGCATCGAACCTCTGCAGTGAATTCAGTCCCTCGGTAAGGTCAGCCTCGGCGCGCTCCAGATTGCCAGAATCCTCCTGCAGGGTACCCGCCTGCACGCGCGCCATCGCGCGGACCAGCTCATCACCTTCGGGCGGTTTGGAAATAACGCCAGCGAGAATGTCCGCTGCGCGCCCTCGGTTCCCCTCCACGGCGTAGTCCTGAGCCAGTCTCAGCAGGATCCGGGCGCGAGCCGATGGAGCAGTGGCTAACTTCAGTGCCTCAGAATCATGCGCAATCGCATCATTGTGTTGCCCCCTCTCATATTCGACCTGGGCCAGCGCGCGCAGGGTTGCGACGCGCACACGAGCATCGAGCTCCGGCGTACAGAGAACCAGGGCTCGCTGCAGGAATTCCTTGGCGAGGTCACGGTCCCCGATCGCATAGTACGTCACGCCGATACCGTAGTAGCTCCGGGCGCGTGCGCGGTCCGCTTGTGTGCGAGTGGCGAAATCGAGAGCCTCGTTCTGCAGCCGCAGCGCCTCATCAAAGCGACCAGCGGCGTAGTGCACGAGCCCGCTGTTGTTCAGTGTGGTGAGATACTGCTGTGGGTACGGTGTTGGCCCAATCAGTTCCAGCGCATGGTCGAAGGCCAGCACGGCCCGGGAGAGGCGTCCCAGTCCCCATTCGGATAGCGCAATATTCTGCAGAGCCATGGCGGTGCGGGCGCTGTCACCCAGTCTGGCGAATACCGCGCGGGCGCGCGACAAGTAGGGAATAGCGTCTTCGAAACGCGCCTCATAGATGTATGCGACACCGATGTTATTGATCTGCAGAGCCTGATCGTAGATTTCGTGTCGCGGTGCGTGCAGCTCGGCCAGCCGCGCCAACAGGGAGCGTGCCTTGTCCAGCTGCAATCGCGCTCTCTCGGGTGTGGCCACTGTCAACTGACCGGCCGCTGATCTCGTCGCCAGCTCCATCCACGCGGCCGCCAGCGTAGCTTGCGCTCGGGCGCGTCGATACGAGTCACCCGCCTTGGCGAAAGTCGCGGCGGCTTCCTGTGCCCACGCGGCGCTGCCGCTCCAGTCCTGGAGCTCGTCATAGCTCAGTGCTGCAAGCGTGAGTTGCAGCTCACCGCGCTGCAACGAATGGTCCGGCTCGCCAGCCATCGCGAGAGCCTCGCGATACGCGCGTGCGGCAGATTCGAAAGCGGCGCGCTCTGCGCCGACGCTGGACTGCACACGAGCGAGCTCGATCGCATGGCCGAGTGCGTAGGCCTCATCTCCCGCAGCCCTCTTGCGCAGTATCGCAGTGCAGTCCAGCGAGCCGGCGGGTGCAACGCTCGGAATGGCAATCCCGCGTACCTGGACGCTACCGTCGAGGCCCGCCGGCCCTTTGCCGTGGACCACTAGAGTGGTCGCCGCGTTGCCGGCCAGAACGAGCCACTGTGAGGCATTCCGTCCCACGGGACCGTCCGAGCGCTCGATGACAGTTCCGTTACGATCGAGGGCCTCCAGCTCGACGTCGACGCCCCTTTCATCAACCTGAACCAGCAGGGCTTTGCCCGCAATGTTGGATGGCAGATCGAGGCGCGTCGTGCGCGAACCGCCTTGCCGCCATTCCCGTTGCAACAATGCAGGACTGCCATCGATGCAGCGGAGCGCGCCGGCAGCTTGCGTCAGCGACGGTGAGCCGAATCCCAGCAGCAGGATAACTGCGGCATTCGTCAGGAGCTCGATGCTGAAGCGGCGCGACAACCCAATCCCTTTGCACTCGCAGTTCCGAGCTTGGACTTGTTATTCGTTCCGATCGGCGGAATGCCGCTTAGGTATACTCCATCCGGACGCCAACAAAAAGGGGGGAACGGCACCTTTGCAGCCCCTGGACGACAAGCAAGCCGCAACGGCGGCCGGCAGCGATCCGCCGGTCGGAGTCGACGCTCGACGCTATGCCGCAAAGCTACGCGACATGTCCGGGTTGCGGGCGCAGCTCGCCCGTGTGACTCGTAGCGCCGAGGTCGCCGCCGACCTGTTGCATGACGCCATCGTGACCGCCCTGCAGAAACTCCAGAGTGGCGAGATCTCCGATGAGGCGCATCTTGACGGCTATGTGTACCGCGTCGCCCTCAATCACTATCGCAACCTGCGGCGCAAGGAAAGGCTCGTGGCACCGGGCGCCACAGAGACGGAGGCACTCGTCGATGTGCACCCCAGCAGCCGTCCGGTGGAGCTGGTCGAGAGCGCCGAATGGGCGCGTCTGGTATCCAGATTGCTGAGCGAGGTCACGCCCGTCCGCGACCGGGAGCTCCTCGTCAGGTTCTACCTGCACGAGGAAGAC
This sequence comes from uncultured Steroidobacteraceae bacterium, assembly GCA_964563075.1. Classification (GTDB taxonomy): domain Bacteria; phylum Pseudomonadota; class Gammaproteobacteria; order Steroidobacterales; family Steroidobacteraceae; genus 13-2-20CM-66-19. Next base: position 25,630 of record CAZLYG010000015.1, read on the forward strand.
AAGGAGGCACTGTGTCGTGAGTTTGGACTCACCGAGCGGCACTTCAACCGCGTGATCTACCGCGCCCGGGATCGATTCCGAGATCTCCTGCAGCAGCGCGGCTTCGGCAGATCCGACTTTCTGTCCATTGCAGCTATACTCACAAGCATCTGCTGAACCCGATCACGGTCATGGAGCCAACTCAAGCAGACGCTGCGCAGGTGATTCCCCGGTACCTTGCCGGGCAGATGACGGCGGAAGAGGCCGCGGCGTTCGAGGACGCGTATGCGCGCGACCCGCGGTTGGTTGCGGAGATCGAGCGAGTCCTGCGAATGAAGGAAGGGTTCGCGGTTTTGCGCGATCGCGGCGAGTTGGATTCGCTCTTGCGCAGGCCACCGCAGCCGCGATGGTGGGTCGGGTTGGCCGCCGCCGTAGCGACCGTGGTCGTCGGCGTAAACTGGTATTACCGGCACGGGGCCGGCGAGGCCCGGGTATCCTCCGTGCCGGTGCTCATCCTGGCCGCTTCGCCTG
>CAZLYG010000016.1:0-25507 GCA_964563075.1 uncultured Steroidobacteraceae bacterium
GACCGCACTTGCGCGGGTCGTCGAGGAGTGCCGCGGCAACATGACGCGTGCGGCCGCCCACCTCGGCATCAGCCGCAATACTCTCTACCGAAAATTCAAGCGCCACCGGATCACGTTGCCCCGCGGCAGGTAGCCACCGCGCCCTCCTTTGAATTGGCCCGCCGCTTGCACGAGCGGCTTGGGTACGTTCGCGTGTCGATCGGCCCGCGGGCTTTGGACGTTGCGCGTGTGGGTGGTGCGGTGACCAGGTACGTCCATGGGGCTATCAGGGGCATGAAGGACTACACAGTGGCGCGCGCGGGTAAAGTCAGGTTAGCGCCGGGACGCCAGCTGCAGAAGGACGCCGCCGGGCAGGGCCACATTCTGATTTCACGCACCGGACCCGTGCGCCTCAACGAAACGGCTGCGACGATCCTCGATCTCTGCGACGGCACTCGAACGCGGGAGGGAATCGTCGCGCGCGTGGTGCGCCTGAAGAACGACGACAGCCTCGCCGATGACGTGCGGGACTTCCTGGACGCGGCGGCCAGGAGAGGCTGGATCGTGGAAGATTGAGCCCGTCGCGGAACTTGCAGCTCCGTCACGCCGCTCGCGGCTCGCGCATCTTGAACACCGGGTTGCCCCGAGCCAGAAGGACACGGTGGACGAAGATGAATACGTAGTAGGTCAGCAGGAACCAGATCACTCGGGGAAGCGCCGGGTTTGCGACGCTCCGCTGCCCGCGAATGCTTGCCGCATTTGCTGCGGTCGCCGGCGAGAGAACCGCACCGAGCGCTGGCGCCGCAAACCACCCGATGACCAATAGCAAGGCTGCTGCGGCGAAGTAGAGCCTGCCGGCTTTCTCCAGCTGCAGCTTGCGCCCGGGGGCCCCTCGGAGCAGGCCCAGGTATTGCATCCGGGTGCGCAGCCAGATCATCCCGATGATGAACGCCGCGGTGACTCCCGAGGACACATCCAGAAGCGTCGTGCTCATGCCGTTGCCTGCCGATACGCGGTACCGCAGTATGCGGGCATGGACCTGGAAAACAAACTTGCCCTCGTAACGGGCAGCACTGCCGGCATCGGCTACGCGACAGCAGAGGCGCTGCTGCGCGCGGGCGCGCAAGTGGTGATCAATGGCCGCACGCAGGCCGCCGTGGACGAGGCGCGAGCAAGACTCGACGGTGCCGGACGCACCGTCATGGGTACGCCTGGCTCGCGCGTATCTTCCGGAGATGCGCCGTCGAGACTGGGGCCGCATCATCTTTGTCTCCAGCGAGAGCGCGCTGCAGATTCCGGCCGAGATGATTCATTACGGCATGACGAAGGCGGCGCAGATCGCGGTGGCGCGCGGTCTCGCTGAGTCGCTGGCGGGCACGCGTATCACGGTCAACAGCGTTCTGGCCGGACCCACTCGCTCTCGCGGCGTCGAGGAGTTCGTCGACTCACTGAGGCAGTCGGGCAAGAAGTCCTTTGCCGACATCGAAAGGGATTTCTTCCAGAACGTGCGGCCGACCTCGCTGCTGAAACGCTTTCTCACCCCGCAAGAGGTGGCCTCGATGATCGCGTACCTGGCAAGCCCCGCGGCGTCGGGAACCACGGGAGCGGCGTTGCGCGTCGACGGCGGAGTCGTCAAGAGCGCCTTCTGAAGCCCCTCAGACCAGTTTCAGGTCGACCGGGACAGAGGCCGGAAACACCTGCTGCACCTGTTCGGCCGTCAGACCCCACAACGTGGCGAACAATCCGCCGAACACGGCGCGGTACTCGTTGAGGACGGGGTAGTCGCGGTCCTGGAACAGACTCTCGCGGGTGATTTTCGTCTGTTCCCCGGCTATGCGTCCCCCGTTGAGGCTGCCGCCGAGTATCCAGTAGACCGAGCCGTGGCCGTGGTCAGTGCCCCTGTTGCCGTTCTCCCGAAAGGTGCGGCCGAATTCGGACACCACCGCGACGACGGTGTTGCGCCACTCCGGTCCGAGCTCCTGCGCAAGCGCGGCGAGGCCTTTGCCGAGGCTGTCGATATTGTTGGCGAGTGCTCCCTGGGCGGAGCCCTCGTTGACGTGCGTGTCCCAGCCGCCGACATCGATGAAGCCGATGCGGTACTCATCTCGCATGAGCCGGCCGACGCGGCGCGCTTCCAGCTCGAAGCCCTTGGGAGTGATGGCCTCACGGCTCGCTTCCTTCATCTCCTGCTCCATCACCCGGCCTACTTCCTGCCTCAGCTCCAGCCCATCCTCGACCTCGGGCTGCAGATGATGGCCGGCGTACATCCCCGACAGGATGCCGGCCTGCCGGGCATCGAACACAGCCTTACCGACGCCCTTCAGCGAGATGTTGGGGATATCGGAACTGCCGCGGAAGCAGACGGGCAGCGAATCCGTGAACGCGATGGGAGCGGCGCCGTTCACGACCCCGGCAAGACGAGCCATGAAACCCGAGCGCAGATCGTGCGAACCCTGCAGCGGTTGTCCGAGCTCGATGCTGTCCTGCGTTTCAAAGTGACTGCGCGACAGATCGTCAGTGCCCGCAAACGGAATGAAGAGTGCCTGCCGTTGCATGTACAGCGGCGCAAGCGACGCGCGTAACGCGGGCGCCAGGGCCCAGTTGGAGTCGAGGGCGAGAGCGCCGTTGGCATCCTGGTCCTGCGGCTTCGGTACTGAAATGTTGGGTCGGGTCTCGTAGTAGTAAGAGCTTGAATAGGGGACCACGACATTTGCGCAATCGTACCCACCTCGGAGGAACACGAGCAGAAAGCGCGGTGAGCCCGGTGGTGCTGCGAACACCCTGCCCGCCACTGTCATCGCCGGGGCGGTACAGGCCATCAGCTGCAGGAAGTCGCGACGTCGCATGCGGGGCACCTAGTGATAGTTGAAGTCCGGCGAAGCGAGCAGGAACGTGTTCCACTCGAGCTGTGAGCTCGCGCGGTCCAGAGCCGTGCGTGCATTCGCCGACAGGAACGGCTCGATGGCCGAAAAATACAGGCGCGTCGAGAGCTGCGGAAAGCCCGCGGCCGCCGGCGCGCTGCCATCCTCAGGCTCGAACAGTCCGCCACTGCCTGCGCTGATGGCGCGGGCAATCTCGAAACGCCGGCTCATCTGTCCGGAGCTGGCCCAACCGCTCTCCGTCAGGGGGTAGCCGTCGGGTGTCTGCCGCCCGAAGGGCGGCTCGCCGAGGGCGTTCAGCCAGTTCACCATGGGATGCGTGTTGAGAATGATCTTCCCGTCGTAAGCCAGACGCACCGTCGAGATTACGTAGTGCATCGGGTCCTTGAACTTGGTGCCCAGCGAAGCGGAGAACTCACGGGAGTTGAAGAGTGTCCGCAGCACCTCGGCGATGTCGCCGTGAGTCTTCTGGAAGGTCTTCGTCATCCGGTCCACCAATGCGCGCGGCGGATCGTCGGCGACGAAGTACACGGCAAGCTTGTGCGAGATGAATTTCGCGCAGGCCGGTTGTGACACCAGCAGATCGACGGCTCGCTCCACCTCATCGAACCCACCCGGCTGGATGGACTTCCCCAGCAGTGTCTTGGCACCGCCGTCATGGCGTGCCGGATTGAATTCGAATGCGCCCTCGCGGCGGTAGATGGAGCGCCACTCCGGCTTGAGGTGCGGCTCACGGCCGGAGGCGTTGATGCCAACGCCGGTGAGCACTCGCGCCAGCTCCTGGATGTCCTGCTGGGTGTATCCGGAGCCCACGCCCAGGGTGTGGAGCTCCATCAATTCGCGTGCATAGTTCTCGTTGATGTGGCCGGCAGCATTCTGTGCGTTGTCCAGGTATTGCAGCATCGCCGGGTGGGTGAGCGTCGCCAGCACCAGGTCGCGGAAGCGGCCCAGGGCGTAGGGTCGGATGGCCTGTTCGGCATAGTCCGCGACCAGCCAGGCGTCGTTGGCCTTGTGCTCGAACACACTGAAGTGGTTCAGCCAGAACCACGTCATCTGCTCCTGAAGCTGTGCGGGGGAGTAGAGCGCGCGCAGCAGCTCCCGGCGTGCGGCTTCGTACGCCAGGTGATTGCCCTGCTCATTGAGCGCCCTGCGGTCGGCTTGCTTCGCCGCATCGTCACTGAGGGCATTGATGCGCTGCTGTTCCTGTATCACCCCGAGCAGCAGTTGCGCCGCGCTCAGGTGCGACACCTGCAGAGCGTCGATCTGCGCGGCAACCGGGTTGGGCAGCCGCTGGTCCCGCGGGTGCAGCTGTTCGTCCAGGTAGCGGCGCCGCCCCAGCTTCAGGTAATCAGCGACGGTGGCGGTCGTAGGCCCGTAAGTGATCCGCTCGAGCCAGAGGGCGTCCTCGCGGGAGAGTTCCGCGCCCGCCGCGTGCGCGGCCCCCGCCCCTGCACTAAGAAGGACGAGGGTTGCCGCCGCGATGGATCGAATCCTGCTCATTGATCCTCGAACAACGCGGCGGCAGGTCTTTCGATGACTGGGTGCCCGGATGTGACCGGCCCGGCGCCGCCCAGCCCGGCCCGTCGGCCGCCGCCCACCCGCGGCCCGCCCGGCGCCACCCAGCCGCGGTCCATCGGCCGCTGCCCAACTGTGGTCCCCTCGGGCGCTGCCGCTCAGCCGCCCCTCGACTCAGGTCCCCGTGCGCACCTCGCCGCGCATCAATACGCCACGTCGAATCGCTCGGTTCACCGCCGACAATACCGCCAGGAGTGAGGCGGTGACTATATTCGCGTGCCGACCCACGCCGAACAGCGAGCCCGATCCTGCCACCGAGATTTCTACATAAGCAACCGCTTGCGCATTGCTCCCCGTAGTGCAGGAGTGCTCGTCATACGAGACGATATCAATCGGAAGTGCCAGCGCCCGCACAGCGGCATCGATGGGCCCGGTGCCCGCTGCCTGCAGGGTGACTTCCCGACCGTCGTCCAGCAGACGCAGGGAGATCCGCTCGCGCTCGTATCCGTCCGCAGACGTGGTTGACTGGTGCGAGACATAGCCGAACGGAGTCTGCGGGGCCAGATACTCAGCCTCGAACAGCCGCCACAGGTCGGTCGCCGTCAACTCCTTGCCGGACGTGTCGGCAGCTTCCTGCACGACACGGCTGAACTCGATCTGCAGTCGCCGGGGTAACACCAGCTGATAGTCGCGCTCCAGCAGGAAGGCAACACCGCCCTTGCCGGACTGACTGTTGACCCTGATGATGGATTCATACGAGCGCCCGAGGTCGGCCGGGTCGATCGGCAGATAGGGAACATCCCACACTCCACCCGGGGTGAGTGCGGCGAGGCCCTTCTTGATCGCGTCCTGGTGCGACCCGGAGAACGCCGTGAATACCAGGTCGCCGACATACGGGTGACGGGGATGGATCGGGAGCCGTGTGCAGCTTTCCGCGCAACGCGCAATCGCATTGATATTGGAAAAGTCCAGGTGCGGGTCCACACCCTGGGTATACAGGTTCAGTGCCAGCGTCACGATGTCGACATTCCCCGTACGCTCGCCATTGCCGAACAGCGTGCCTTCGATGCGTTCGGCGCCGGCCATGACGGCAAGCTCTGCTGCCGCCACGCCGGTACCCCGATCGTTGTGAGGGTGCACGCTGAGCACTACAGCATCACGCCGCGCGAGGTGTCGCCCGACCCACTCTATCTGGTCTGCGTAGACGTTCGGTGTTGCCATTTCCACCGTCGCAGGCAGGTTGAGAATCGCCTTGTGCCGGGGAGTCGGTTGCCAGACCGCCGTCACGGCGTCGCAGATCTCAACGGCGAAATCGAGCTCCGTCCCGGTGAAACTCTCTGGCGAGTACTGAAACGTCCATGCAGTGTGCGGCTGCAGCGCCGCGCACTGGCGAATCAACTCGGCGGCGGTCACGGCAATATCGAGGATCCCGGCGCGATCCAGCCGGAACACGACCCGCCGCTGCGTGGTGGAGGTCGAGTTGTAGAGGTGCACGATGGCACGGGGCACGCCACGCAGACTCTCGAACGTTCTCAGGATCAGATCGCCGCGAGCCTGGGTGAGCACCTGCACGGTGACATCATCAGGAATCAGGCGCTCCTCGATCAGCTCACGCACGAAGTTGAAGTCAGTCTGGGAAGCCGCGGGGAAGCCGATCTCGATTTCCTTGAAGCCGATACGCACGAGCTGTTCGAACATGAGGCGCTTGCGTTGCGAGTCCATGGGCTCGATCAGCGCCTGGTTGCCGTCGCGCAGGTCCACACTGCACCACGTGGGCGCGGCGGTGATCGTGCGCGACGGCCAGGTACGGTCGGGTATGGGGACAGGGGCAAAAGGCCGGTATTTGGCCGACGGAGTACGGTCCACGGGACACTCCTGGGGATCGCCACAAAGGGCATCCAACTGGGGTTCAAATTCGATCTGGGTTTACGGTCTTGTCAGCGCCGACCGTTGGCGCGTGGGGTAGTTGCGCCTAGCGGCGCAGGAGTGCAAGCGCGAGCGACAGCAGTGGCAGAGAGCCGGTGCTGCTGATACGGAGGGATGTCGCGCTGAGGACCATGGCCTAAACCTAGCATCTGTCAGGCCCCTCCACAAGGCCCAGGCCCCCCCACAAGGCCCAGAAGTGTGACGGGTTGATCCGGTATAAAGTACGTCGCCATGAGTACGAAACCGGAGCGCGCCGTCTGCGTGTACTGCGCGTCCAGCCGCGTCTCGCATCCTGACTATCGCGCCGCGGCCTACCGGCTTGGCGCTGTGCTCGCGAAGGAAAGATTCTCGGTCGTCTACGGCGGGGGAGCCGTAGGCTCCATGGGTGCGCTGGCCGATGGGGCATTGACCGCGGGAGGTCGCGTGGTCGGCATACTTCCCCACTTCATGAATGAGCTGGAGTGGGGACACAAAGGATTGTCTGAGCTGCAGCTCGTCGAGGACATACGAGCGCGCAAGCACCTGATGCTCGCGCGCAGCCAGGCGGCGGTCGCGCTACCTGGCGGCTGCGGAACGCTCGAGGAGTTGCTCGAGACCATCACACTGAAACGTCTCGGTCTGTATCTGAGCCCCATCGTCATCGTCAACACGCGCGGCTTCTTCGATCCTTTGCTGGCCCAACTGCGGCAGGCAGTCGAGGAGCGTTTCATGGACGCGCGGCACCTGCAGATGTGGGAGGTCGTGCCATCGCCGGAGGAAGTTCCCGCTGCCTTGCGGAGGGCGCCGGAATGGACGGTGGAGGCGCGGGAGTTTGCTGCGCTGTAGCGAGTCGGCCAGAATCCGCGCGGTCAACAAAGGGGGTCGCGCATGCGCATTTCTGCCCGGATGACTTGGTTGGCGGCGCTGGTGCTCGGGTTGGGTGTTGGGTTCCTGACCGCGGCCGTAGCGCAGACGCCAGCCTCACGCGCCCAGCTGGCTCCCGGCGAGATCCGCCTCTACACCATCAATTGCGGACACCTCGAATTCAAGGACCTGGGCTTCTTCTCCGACACCGGCGACTACGATGGCGGCAAGAGCGGAGCCATCGCCGTGCCGTGCTTCGTCATCCGCTACCCGAAGGGCATCCTGGTGTGGGACACGGGCCTGAGTCCGCATTTTCCCAAAGGCCCCGGGACACACCCCGGGCCACCAGGTCCTGTTACTGAAGCTGCCCAGGACGGGTGCGGTGATTCTGGCAGGGGATCTCTATCACTTCCGTGCCGACCGGGCCTCACGGCTGGTTCCGCTTTTCAACACCGACCGTGCGGATACGCTCGCCTCGTTCGACCGCGTCGAGCGAATTGCACGAGCACGACCCGGAGGACTTCAAGGCGATGCCGAAGTCTCCTGCCTACCTGGACTGACGCGCCCGCCCTGGCGGCGCCCGGTAGCGGACATCGGCAGGTCTCGCGCCCGCTTCACTGATAGCGCAGCGCCAAGATCGGATTTGCGCGGGCAACGGAGTAGCAATGCGCACCCACGGTCGCCAGGGCGAGCAGCAGCGCGCCCGCTGCCGCAGCCACAAACAGCACGGGATCGAGAGTGACGTGGTACGCGAAGGTTTGCAGCCATCTGCTCATCAACACCGCGGCGATGGCCCAAGCGAGCAGCGACGCCAACAGCACAGGTTTGGCGAACTGCCACAGCAGCAGGCGCAGAATGTCCCGGGTCTGCGCCCCCATGGCTTTGCGGATGCCGATCTCCTTCGTTCTCTGGTTCGCCAACGCCGTCGACAGGCCGGCCAGCCCCAGGCAGGCGAGCAGTACGGCCACGGCGGCGCAGGCGGCGAATGACTGGGCCTGCCGCAACACCGCCACGTACAGATTCTGTATGTAGCTGTCCAGGAAGAAGCGGTCCGGCGGCTCGTTGTGTCCGGTGCGCCGCCACAACCTGTCGATTGCCGCAAGCGTTTCGGGAATATCCCGTCCGCGCAGTTTCACGCTGAAGAGCGTGTAGTCATCATGTGTTTGCCCGACGATCGGCTCACTCCTGGCAGGGGCGATCGCGAACATGCCCGGGCGGATCCGCTCGTGCACGGTGTCGATGGAAAAGTCCGGAATCACGGCTACGATTGGAGCCTCGAGGTGGGGATCGGCAAAGGGCATGGGTTGCCCAACAGCGGCGGCAGGAGAGGCGAAGCCGAGGCGCCGCACCGCAGCCTCGTTGATGATGTAACCGGCAGGGCTGCGCGCCGTCGTGTCATCCCCGTTGGGAATGTGGCCCGCGAGCGGCTTCAATCCGTAGAGCTCCAGCAGTCCGGGCTCCAGCGCCACGGTATCCATGGCTACGATGCTGCCATCGGTCAGACGGAAGTTTCCAAACCTCGAGCGACCGAGGAAGGCAGTATCCGAGCAGTACGCCCCTTTTACGCCCGGCAGCTGCCGCAGTCCGTTCTCGAATGCGCTGTCGCAGCGGCCGCGGATCATCAACATCTGATCGGTATTGAGTCGCAACGCGTCGTGCGCGGCGTAGCTGCGCTGCTCATACACGATGCCGCCTGCGATCACGAGCCCGATCAGGACGGCAAACTGAACCGTGACGAGCGCTTGCCTGACACGCGCGCCGTGCATCCCGCCGGAGAAGGCCTGGAGCGCGCTGCGGTCGAACCTGACGCAGGACGGAGGCTGGATAAAGCCCCGCCAGAGCACCAAATACCAATGTCGTGACGGCGGCCCATGCGATCAGAGAGGGTGTATGCCGCAGGTCGAGCGCCACACTCAGGTCGAGTAGCGCGCTGACTCGCGGCAGAAGCAGCTCCGTGAGCACCAGTGCGGCGCACGCTGCGCCGCCAGCGTAGATCAGCGATTCGCCGAGGAACTGAACGAGCAGGTCGCTCGGTCCGGCTCCGGAGACTTTGCGAATGCCGACTTCGAGCGCACGGCGGGGCGAGCGAGCGACCGCGAGATTGACGAAGTTGATGGTAGCGACCAGGAGAGTGAGCGCGCCCACGAGCCCCAGCATCAGCAGGCGGCTGCGAGCTCCGGGATGGAGACGCGGATGCCAGTTGACATGGTCGATGCGTATCGGCTCGAGCGAGGCAATCATCCCTGGAGGGAAAGTGTTGGGGGGGAACACCTCGCGGCTGAGCTCCGGTATGAGAGCGAGCAGGCCTTCCAGCGGCGTATGCAACAACAGCCGCAGGTAGGTGCGCCCTGTCAGAAGTACGGTCCCGCTGCCAGGCCGGTTATGCGGGTCGGCCGCCAGTACGCTCTGGGGCGAATACGCTGACAGGCCGCTCGCGAAAATGCCGGCTTCCAGCTCTGTCGCCGCCGGCAGGTCGTCGATTACGGCAGCCACGCTCATCAGGTGCGTTCCCTTGATCGCGAAACCCTGCGCGTGATCGATGCCGGTGACCAGGAGCGCGGCGCCCAGCGGGTCCTCGCGTCCGAAATACTCTCTGGCCTTGCTGCGGGTGAGTACGATCGTGTCAGGGCTTTGCAGCGCGGTGTGCAGGTTACCGGCGACAGCCAACAGCGGCAGCACGTCGAACACGTTCGGGTCAGCCCAATAGACTGTCTCCCTGGCTGCGAAACTCCCCCTGCGGAGCGTCACTTCGCTCAGGGACGCGCGGGCAACTCCCTCCAGGCCGGCCACCCGCGCCTTGATGTCGTCCGCCACCCAACTCGTAGATTCTGTGTCGTACAACGCCGGATGTCCCACGGGTGTCGCAATTGTTGCGACGAGATAGGTACGCTCGTAGCCGGGAATGAAATGGTCGAACGTGAGCTCATTGTGGATGATGAGCCCGACCAGGAGGGCGGCTGCGAGACCGACGGCAAGGCCGAGAATGCTGATTGCGGCGTACCAGCGGCTGCGGGCGATGTTGCGCAGCGCCGCGGCGAGGTAATTCTGGAACATCGTGGCCCCCCTTTTGCACGCGTGTCCGAGTACGATTTTCCGTCACGGGGGCCTGTTTGACAATCGCGGCGAGGCGCGACGCTCCAATATGCCACGCTGGTTGGACTCGGCTGTCTGCGCTGAAAACTCACAGCGCCATAACGACCTGCAAGCCTAGACTGGCCTGGGTTCGAACACGTACCCACTTCGGCCGCAATCACGCGCCGCCGGAAGGAGTCGGTCATGAGCGTCATGAGTCTGCCTAAGGCGGCGCGTCTCTGGGGACTCTCCCCTCTCGTACCCGTCGCGGTGCTCGCCGTCGGTGTTTTTCTCTTCGGTTCCACCAATCCGGTCACGCCGGCAGGGTACGTCGGTTACCTGACGCGCGGTGCCGTGTTCGGCCGCGAGCGCTTCGTTGGGTTGCAAACGGGCCCGACGAGCTCTGGACGGGGGTGGATGTTGCATGTCATCAACGTCTCGGTTACCCCGTACACCTACGACGAGGATTTCAGCGGCGCGGATACAGTGTTGTCTTCCGACAGCCTGAAGATCGCGTTTCGCGTTCACGTGGTCTGGCGGGTGCGACCCGATCGGGTCAGGCAGTTCGTAGAGAACTTCTCCACGCTCAGCTCCAACGACACTTCGGACTCGATCGTACAGGTGGCTTATCGCAACTTCCTGCGCGAGCCGCTGCGCACCTACGCGCGCGATGAGGTGCAGAAGTACAAGAGCCTCGAGCTCAAGGACAACATCGGTCGCATTGGCGATGACGTCACTGCGCAAGTGCTCGGGTTCACGGACGGTACGCCCTTCGAGGTGCGCAGCATCGTCGTGGGGAATATCCAGTACCCGCCCGAAGTAGTGGACGCGGTGTCGCGCAAGCTTGCCGCCACGCAAGAGCTCGAACGCAAGAACACCGAGATCGAGATCGCCAGGCGCGAGAAGGACAAACGCATCATCGAGGCGGAGGGGATTGCCCGCGCTACGCAGATCATCAGTGAGCGCCTGACGGCACCCTACCTGCAGTACGAGGCGATCAAGGCCCAGCGCGATACCATCAACTCACCCAACCACACGACGATCTATCTGCCCGTCGGGCCAATGGGTGTGCCGCTTGTAGGCAGCCTCAATCTGCAGGCAGGCGGGGAGGGCAATCAGGCTGCGCCTTCCGGCGACCCCGCCAGGGATTCCGCGGCCAATCGGCCTTAGTCCCTACTACTGGCGCAGGCCGTCGAAGAGAGGCCACGATCGTCTGATCCCCGGTGTCTCGCGCGAGCCCACGCGATCAGCTGCCGGTTGTTGAGCACCGCTGTGAGAAGCGCGCGAGATCCATCGCGCGCTTCTCGTCGCTAGCGTGCACCCACGCGATACTCGCTGCGCGCACGCGAGTCTCGCCACAGAGAGTATCACGCGAGACTCGCACGCATGCGCGCGTGGTGTTGATGGTCGTATGTTTCAGATCGCCAGGGAAAAAATTCGACGCACTGCGCGCGGACCTCACGGGGAAGATCGACGCACCGCGCGCGGACCTGACCACTGCGAAGATCTGGGCGTTGGGTTTGTATGGCTCGCTGCTGTTTATACTCGCTCGCGGCTTCAAATGGTTGTGACCTGGTGCCAGACCCGTGTCGTCGCGTGCCTGGGGCTTTGTCCACTTGCCCGCGAAGTCCGCCGGACTCGCGCGGCCGTCGAGGGAACGCCCGTCCACCCGATACTCAGAGTGCAACCGCCCACGGTCGGCAAATAGCGCCAGCTCGCCCCTGAGCTCCCACTGACCCGGCGGGCAAGAGAGAGCTCTCCGCCGCGCTCGCGGCGCAACGGCGTTGCCTGGCCGCTGCCAACCCTCGTAGAATCCATCCCCAGGCGGGTGTAGCTCAATGGTAGAGCTCTTGGTTCCCAACCAAGTGACGAGGGTTCGATTCCCTTCACCCGCTCCAAATAGGCGCCGCATCGCTCAAACCCTCGAGGTGGCTCCGGCTGGCCAGTCGATCATGGCGTCGATCGCCTCGCATCGATGCGGCGTTTGATCCACTCCTGGATCTCCAGTTCCGGGGCTTGATTCGACCATCCCTGGTTGTCCATGTTTCGGGAAAAGCCTTGGCCGACGAGTCTTCTGATGCAACTGAGTTTAAACATCCGGCGTATGCCGATGGGCGTGAGGCAGGGGTTCTGATGACGGGCGATCTTGGCGGATCGGGACCTGGGCGGTCTCAGGTGCGGGGAGCCTGCGCCGCATCCAGCCTATAGACACTTCCGTCGCGCGCCCCGATCGCGCGCACGATGGCACGAACCAGCAACAGATAGCCAAGCTGACAGAGCAGGCTCGTGCCGACGATGAAGCCGACGATGTTCAGCTGCAGCGTTTCGATCCCGATGCGATAGAGCTGCGAGAAAGTCAGGAAGGCGCCCACACACGTCCCGCCCACAAACAGCAGACGCATGCGCAGCCGGCGCGCGTTGAACACATCCTCATGCGACATATAGGGATCCGGACGCCGTATCGACATCGGCGTCAATGTGACGTAGAGCATGCGTGCGAGCACGATGCCGCTCACGATGATCAGGTACCACAGAACCCTGTTGCCAACATGCATTGCAGGCATCTGTGACAAGGCTACGGCAGTGAGCATGGCAGCCACGTTCGCGGCGAACCCCAGTACGACGGTCACAGGCGACACGAAGTCCGTCACGCGCAGGCGCCGCAGGTCCGCGCTACGTACGGAAGGCGCGGGCATCTGGCGAAACGCCCTGACCATGCGCAGCTCTTGCGGAAGGCGCAGGAACGCGGGCACGGTCTGCGCCATGAATATCCACAGCATCGTGCGCGCGAGTGTCACCGGGCCCTCGTGAGCGATCAGACCCTCAACGAGCAAGAGGACGCCGACTACAACGATCACGGCCCGAACGACGGCGATCGCTCTGTTGTACCGGCGCAGCTCCCCTGGTGGCACGGGATACAAGCGAGCGTGCGTTTCCGGTGGGAAGCGCCTGCGCAGATCCGCAGAAGCCCTGTGGAACAGGTAAGGGATGACGATCGAGAGCACCACGATTTGTGCGGCAAATACGATCGCGACCAGGATAGTGGATGCGTTCATGGGTCACTCGCGCATGATGTGGGCAAACGCCACGCGAATCTCCGAATCCGTCAGGCCAAAGTCCCGCAGTCTGCCGACAGCCTCGCTCAGTACCTGCGCGGCTCGTGAGGTCAGCTCGGTGTAGGAGTGCTTGCGACCCTCGCGGTGCACGAGCGAGCCGTGTCGGCCACGGGTCTCGATGATCGCATCCCGTTCCAGGACACCGTAGGCCTTGGCGACGGTGTTGGGATTGATCTGCAGGTCCGCCGCCAGCTGCCGGATGGGCGGCAGAGAGTCGCCGGGTTTCAGCAGGCCATTCTGCACCGCGGCGCGAATCTGGCTGACCAGCTGTGCAAACACCGGCAACGGGCTGTCGACATCGATGGAGACTCGCATGAGCCCAGTATGTACTACCTGTGCAAGTAATACAAACCGTCCCTTGTTCCCAATCCGCTGCCCGCTTGTTCCCGACCTGCTGCCCACACCGCCTCCGCCCGGGGCGTTACCCTGCATCACGTCGCCAGAACCGCTTGTCACCCGCCGATGTGGCTGGCTTTGACAGTGGGATCCACGTCGTTGCGCACGTAAGTGCACTTGCCGCGCTGACAATCGATGGTGGCGCTCGGCCTCAGGTTGGGTTCCAGCTCTGCAGCTTTGCGCCGGATGCTCGCCGCTCTTTCCGGAGTGAGCTTGCGGATGTACTTGGCATCGATCGCATACCAGGGACTGTGCCAGTGCCCCATGTCCGCAATGACCTGGTCCGGATCGGCGCCTTCAACAATGACCCGGTACGCCGCGGCAAGCACACCCGTACGGTCGACTCCGGCGCGGCAGTGCAGGTATATCGGCTTCGGCGCCTGCTTCATGATGGCGAGGAACAACGCCACGTGTTCGTCCAGGTGTGCAGCACTCAACACCTGAAACGGACTGAAACCCGGCACCTGGAAGTAGGGCAGCGACTCTGATAGACCGGCCGGAGCCGCGGCATTCTCGAACGCTTTCTTGTCGTTCAACTGCAGGCTGATGACGGAGCGGACGCCCCGATTCAGCAGCCAGCCCGCGGCGGAAGAGTCCAGGTGCGGCCCGCGCCACAACGTTCCAGGCGTGACGACGCAGAAGTTTCGGATCGGTGAGTCCAGGTCGTGCGCGCAGGCCCCGTGAATCGTATGGGGGGAGATGTAGACGCAGCCGCACAGGGCAAGCAGGAGCACGCACCCGAGCACTCGGGCTGCTGCGATCCGCGCGGCTGTGCTGTGTCCTGCATCTCCTGCCATTACGCCCATTCAAACATGTCTGCCCTTGGATGCCGAGCGCGTGCGGCTGCGCTCCGGCACAGATGCCGCTCGCGCTGGCGCCGCCGTTGCAGCCCGCGCTGGCGCCCCCGCTCGTGCTAGCGCCGCCGCTCGTAGTGAACGATCACTGCCCCGGTATCAAGCGCGCGACTCTCGATGAGCTTCAGGTTCTGGCGCTCGAACCCTGGAGCAAACAGCCGCAGCCCGTCTCCGAAAAGATCCGGCGTGATCATCAACCGATACTCATCCACGAGATCGCGCGCAATGAGGCTCTGTGCAAGGCCGGCACCCCCGAATGAGAAAATGTCGCCGGCCGCCGTTTGCTTGAGCTGCGCCACGGCTTCTCCAAGATCGCCCTCTAGAAGCTTGCCGTTCCACCCCGGATCGCCGCCAAGGGTGCGCGAGACCACAGTCTTGGGCAGGCGGTTCATATCCGCAGCATGCGGCACTTTGGCCGCGGGGCTGTTCGGGTCGGTCGCGGCTGGCTCCCAGAACCCCTTGTTGAACAGGAAATTCACGCGGCCATAAAGCAGATGCCCCGTGCGCTTCAGGGAATACCCCGACCAGTACCGCTCCAGATCGTCCGACCATTGCGGCCCGATGAACTCGCCACGGGGACCGGCGACATAGCCGTCGAGGCTCATGAACATCGACAGTACGAGCTTGCGCATGGGGATCTCCTTAACCAGTTGCACATCGCAACCAGTTGTCTTTTACGCCAACCGATTGCATATTGCAAGCAGTATGAAGCGCGATCCCCAGCTGCGTCAGCCAGCCCCCCCCGAGCAGCGCTCCGGATGTCCGATCAATCTCACGCTGGAGACGATCGGCGACCGGTGGAGCCTGCTCGTCATCCGCGACCTGATGTTCGGCAATCGCAGGCACTTCCGTGAGCTGTTGACGCAATCCGAGGAAGGTATCGCTTCCAATATTCTCGCGGACCGGCTGAAACGGCTGCTGGAGGCCGGGCTGGTCACGCGCGCGGACGACCCGGAGCACAAGCAGAAGGCGATCTACAGCCTCACGGAAAAATCGATTCAACTCGTGCCGCTGCTGGCGCACATGGGCGCATGGGGCCGGCGCCACCTGGCCGTTACCGAGCAGATGGCCATTCGCGCTCGCCTCCTCGAAGAGGGAGGGCCGCAGTTGTGGGAGGACTTCATGGACGAGTTGCGCGAGACCCACCTTGGAGTCAAACGCAAGAAAACTGGCGTGACGGTGAGTGAGCGCCTGCGGGCTGCGTTCGAGGACGCCTGCCGCAAGTCCCTGCGCGCGTCCTGATGACCGGCAGTCTGCCCACAATAGTTCTCGTCCACGGCGCGTGGCATGGCGCATGGTGTTGGCAACGGCTCACGCCGCATCTGACCCGGCGCGGCTTCAGGTATCGCGCCGTCGATCTGCCAAGCGTGGGCGCTACCCCCGGCGAAGCAGTAGGCCTCTCAGCTGACGCCGCTGCCGTCCGAGCGCTGCTCGCCGACGTGCAAGGGCCCATCATCCTGTGCGGTCACTCCTACGGCGGCATGGTGATTTCCGCGGCGGCGTCCGGCGCCTCCCGGATCGAGCGTCTGCTGTATGTCTGCGCGTATGTGCCCGAGAGCGGACAGTCGGTGACCGATATCCGCGGCGGTAAGCGCTTACCCTGGGTGCAGAAGCTCGATGGCGGTCTGACGATGGCGGATCCGGAGCGCGCCGGCGCTCTGTTGTATGGAGGCTGCGACTCCGCAACCCAGCAGTGGGCGATGCGTCAGCTCCGGCCGCAGTGCAATGCCGCCTTCGAGGAAGGCGCGCGAGCTCCCGGGTGGAAGGAGGTGCCTTCCACCTACATCGTGTGTGCCAACGACAGAGTGATCGCGCCCGAGCTGCAACGTGAGGTGCTCGCACCCAGGACCACGCAAGTCCTCGAGCTCGACTCGGGGCACTCGCCATTCCTGTCGATGCCCGAGGTACTGGCTGATGTCCTGGCCGATGTCGTGGTTGCAAAGGACTAGCAGACGCTCCCACGGATTGAGTTGCCACCGATTGGCTGAGGCGGTCAGGAACTTCCCGGCGAACATTTCGTTGTCTCTCGGGGAATTTGACGGAGGATTGCAGACATGGCCGCATCCGCAGGTTCGAACGGTGGTAAGAACACAGCTGACGTCGCCGACGTGAAAGATCACCTGCGGGCGGCAGGGGAGGCAGCGGCTGAAGCCGCGCGTGCGCGCGCCGGCCAGGCGCGCGACTGGGCGCAGGATCAATGGTCCAGCCTGCAGGAGCGCGTGGAGGCTCAGCCTTATCGGGCGACAGCCTGGGCGCTGGGGATCGGGGTGGTTGCCGGGTTTCTGCTCGCGGGCATGCTGAGGGGCAGTCGTCGATAGGCCGGGCATCGATAAGCCCGTCGCCGTAGCCCTGTCGCCGACGGGCATGCCGTCGCCACCTGGTGCCGATAACCAGTCACCGACGGCCAGGCCGCCGCCAAGCCTGGCCTCCATACCTGCAGAACCGCCAAATTCGCGTGCTCTGACCGTTCGGTGACACTCCCGGGTGCCCGCCGTGGTCTGCTTTCCCCATGCACCAGGTCGGGGTCGTGGGCCTTTCCTACCGCCATGCCGGCGTAGATGACATCGCCCGCTTTTCGCTCCCCAAGGCGGAAGTGGCGGAGCATCTGCCGCGTCTGCGCGAATGTCTGCGGGCCGGCGAAGTTCTGTATGTCGGCACCTGCAACCGTGTTGAGGTGCTGTACACGACCCTCGACGGTTCCCCCGCGGGCGATGGCCGGCGCGAGCTTTTTCAAGCGCTGATCGGCCGCGAGCCGCAGCCGGGTGAGGCCAACCGGATTCTGCGGGCGTGGACCGGCGAGGCGGCCCTGGAGCACTTGTTCCTGGTGACCTGTGGTCTGGACTCTGCGCAGGCGGGCGAGCAGGAGATTACCGCGCAGATTCGCGGCGCCTGGGAGACCTCCCGCGCTGCCAAGGTATCCGGCCCCACTCTCGATCGACTGGTTGCCGAGGCGCTGGGCATGGCGACCCGGGTGCATCGCCTGGAGGCCGGCGTACCGGCTCCCTCACTGGCGGATCTGGCAGCCGATCGGGTGCTGGCGCATCTGAGGAAAGCAGCTCCTGCGCCCGACCCCGCGCGCGAGCGCCTGCCCGTGGCTTTGCTCGGCGTCTCGCCAATGACGAAGCGCTGCGCCATGGCTCTGCACCGCGCTGGCTTGCCTCTGGCGGTGGTCAATCGCACGCCGGAGCCTGCCGAGGAGTTCGCGCAGGCTGTCGGTGGGAAGGCGTTCTCGCTCGAGCAATTCCGCAGTGCCCCCATTGCCGTCAGTGCGCTGATTCTCGCGGCCGGTGGCGGCGAGGCGATCCTCGATGCCCAGGCACTGGGTCGCCTCGTGCGAGTCTGTCCTGGACAGCCGCTGCTGGTGGATTTCGGGGTTCCACCGAATGTTGACCCTGAGGTCGCGCGCGCCGCCGGGTTGGGGCGTGTCGGCATGAGCGAGTTGATTCAGACTGCACAGGAGCGACGCCTCTCGGAGCTGATGCGGCTCGCTCCCGTACGCGCCGCGATAGATGAGCGCCTTGCTTTCCTGCGCGACGATCTGGCAGCGCGCGCGATAGGTCGTAAACTGGCCGACTTGCGCGGCGCCTTCGAACAGATTGCGGCGGACGAGGCCGATCGTGCTCTGCTGGCGGAGTTTCGTAGCTTCGATGATCCGCAGCGTGAGCAGCTCCGGCGCTTTGCACAGACCGTGGCTCGCCGTCTGGCGCACCTGCCCATTGCCGGAATGCGCGCAGTGGCTGCGCAGGGGAATGCCGATGCGGTCGAGGCCTTTTTCCGCGAAGCGCGGCTGAGCCGCAGCGCAGCCGGCGCGGAGCGCTCAGAGGACAGCGAGCTGTCAGGCGTGAGCGAGTCCAACTACACCGAAAGAGATGTCTGAGATGCAGCAGCCACACTCACGCTCCGCCGAGTTATACGAGCGCGCGTGCCGAGTCATTCCCGGAGGAGTCAACTCCCCGGTGCGCGCCTTCCGAGCAGTCGGTGGCAACCCGTTGTTCATCGCAAGCGGCGCCGGACAATTCCTGGTGGACGCCGACGGCCACCGGTATCTTGACTTGGTCGGCTCCTGGGGTCCGCTGATCCTGGGCCATGCGCACCCGGCAGTGTTGGATGCCGTTGCGGCGGCGATTCGCAATGGCATGACCTACGGTGCGCCGTGTGCAGCAGAGGTGGAGCTCGCAGAACGCATAGTCGCCTCCTACCCCGGCCTCGAGCAGATACGGTTCGTCTCCTCGGGAACCGAAGCGGTCATGAGTGCCATCCGCCTCGCCCGTGCCTTCACAGGTCGCGACCTGATAGTGAAGTTCTCCGGCTGCTACCACGGCCATGCGGATCATCTGCTGGTGGCCGCCGGCTCCGGGCTCGCGACGTTCGGCAAGCCTTCTTCCGCGGGCGTCCCGGAGGCATTCACCGCCTGCACACGCGTCGTGCCGCTGGATGACGACGCGGCAATCCAGGAGTTGTTCGCCCGCGAAGGCAGCCGCATCGCGGCTGTCATCATAGAGCCGGTGCCGGCCAACCACGGGCTGCTTCTGCAACGCCAGGAGTTTCTGCAAGGGCTGCGCAAGCTCACAAGCCAACAGGGCGCCCTGCTGATATTCGACGAGGTCATCTCGGGGTTCCGGCTTGCGCGCGGCGGTGCGGCACAGCGACTGGGCATCGTGCCGGACCTCGCCACTTTCGGTAAGGTGATCGGCGGGGGTATGCCCGTCGGTGCATTCGGCGGGCGCACAGACATCATGGCCCGCCTCGCACCGCTGGGAGACACCTATCAGGCCGGCACTCTCTCTGGTAATCCTGTGGCCATGGCTGCAGGCATCGCCACGCTGGACGTGCTCATCCGGCAATCGGGATGGGAGCGCCTGGAAGCCCTCGGTGCGGAGCTCGAGCACTTGTTGAGTCCGATCCTCGCAGCAGCGAAATTTCCGGTGCAGCTCGTGCGCGCCGGCTCGCTGTTCTGGATCGCATTTCATGGCGGGGATCAGCCCCGAACTGCCGTGACTTTGTCCAGCGCAGCGACCGCTCGCTTCAGTGCTCTTTTCCACGCAATGCTCGACCGCGGTGTGTATCTGCCGCCTTCCGCGTACGAAGCCTGTTTCCTCTCACTGGCGCACCGCAGTTCAGACCTGCAACAGCTGGCGCAGGCACTGCGCGAGTCGCTCGCCTCCATCTCATGAGCCAGATGAGATCCGCGCGCGTCTTTCAGCTCACGGCTCTCGCCATGGTGGTCGTATCGGCCGTCATGGTTGCCTACTGGATCTACGCGCTGCGGTCAGCTGCAATCGAGGGGAGTGAGGCTTCGCACACCCTGTATTCCCAACAGGTGGCGGCCGCGCAGGCGATGCTTGCCTCGGGCATGAGTGCTGAGCGCGTGCACGCCACGCTGCCCGGTATCGTCGTCAACGGCGGACAGGCTTCTCTGGCTCCGCAAGTCGATCGAACGCTCGAGGCCGTGAAGCGTAGCCGCCTCAACCAGTTTGCCTGGGAGGGAGCGTTCTTCCTGCTGGCCCTGGCGGTCTGCATTACCGTCATTGCCCGCGCCCTGCGCGCGGAAGCCAGAGTGCTGCACGAGCAGGACAACTTCCTGGCCCTCGTCTCGCACCAGTTCAAGACACCCCTGGCGAGCCTGCAATTGTCCCTGGAGACCATGGCTCTCCGTCCGTTGTCCGCGGACCAGTCGGGAGCACTCATCGAGCGGATGCTCGCAGACCTGACGCGCATGGAAGCCATGGTGACCCAGATTCTCGAGAGCGTGCGTCTCGAGCGCGGGCGCGTCGATCTTCGTCGCGAGCCCGTCGAGATGGCCGGTGCCGTTGCGCGCGTCGTCGCGAGCTTGGAGGAGCGGGCGAAAAAAGAACGCGTAGCCCTCTCAGCTGACATTCCGCGGGGTGTCTATGTACTGGCCGATCCGCTCGCGCTGGATGTAGTGATGCGTAACCTGCTCGAGAATGCGATCTCGGCCGTCGCTCCCGTCGGCGGGGGGACTGTGAAGGTAGAGGGGCGGCGCACGGACGACGAGGTCGAGGTGATCGTGCGCGACAGCGGAGTTGGCTTCAGGCCGGGCGACGGCGTGCGCATGTTCGAGAAGTTCACTCGCCTGCATCCAGGTGGCGGCAGCAGCTATTTCGGCACGGGGTTGGGACTCTTCATCGTGAGGCGTCTGATGCAACTTGCCGGCGGTCGAGTGAGTGCGCACAGCGAGGGTGTCGGGCGGGGTGCGCAATTCGTGCTCGCGTGGCCGGCAGCACCGGCGGAGTCGGTATGAACACGGTCGCGCAACCTGCAACCGCCGTGCTCGTCGTCGAGGACGACCCGCACCTTTCCGCCGGCGTCGTGGAGAATCTGCGGGCCGAAGGTTATTCCGTGCATGCCGTGGGCGATGGACAGCTGGCGCTCGACTGGCTCGCTACCCAACAGTGCGCGCTCATAGTTCTCGACGTGATGCTCCCCACCATCGACGGCTTCACCGTATGCCGCACACTGCGCGAACAGGGCAACAACACGCCGGTGCTGTTTCTGACTGCTCGCGGCGATCCCGCCGATCGCGTCCGCGGATTGGAAGCGGGGGGCGATGACTATCTGGCGAAGCCGTTCCACCTGCAGGAATTCCTGCTGCGTGTACGCGCGATCCTGCGCCGTTGGGACTGGTATCGGAGTGCGTCTGCGACACCCGCGAGCGCCGTGTTGCGCTTCGGCGGTAACGAAGTGGACTTTCGCGCTTTTCGTGCGCAGTCATGGAATGGCGTGCCTCAGGAGCTGACCGAGAAGGAGGCCATGATCCTGAAAGTGCTCGCCGAGCGCCCCGGGGAGATCGTCTCGCGCGAGGACCTTCTGGAGCGGGTATGGGGATACGACGTATTTCCTTCGACGCGCACCGTGGATAACTTCATTCTCAGGCTGCGCAAGCGTTTCGAGCGCGACCCCGCCAATCCGCGCCACTTCCTGACGGTCTGGGGGGTGGGGTATCGCTTTCTGATCGAGGGAGAAGAATGAGCGGGTCGCGTTCTCTACGGTTGGGCACCCGCGGGTCCGCGCTCGCCATGTGGCAGGCAATGCACGTCGCGGAGTTGATTGGCAGTCAGCCCGGAGCGCCGCATGTCGAGCTCGTCCAGATCCGCACGGAGGGCGACGTGCGCACCGACGTGCCCCTGTGGGCCGTCGGCGGTCGAGCTTTCTTCACCAAGGAAATCGACAGGGCGCTGCTATCTTCCGAGGTCGACATTGCGGTCCATAGCCTGAAGGATTTGTCGACGGTGTTGGAAGAGGGAATCACTCTTGCTGCGGCGCTGACGCGCGAAGATCCGCGCGATGCATTGATAAGCCGTGATGGCGTGCCATTGCGCGAGCTTCCCAAGGGCGCGCGTGTAGGGACGAGCAGCCTGCGGCGCCGTGCATTCCTTGCTCGGGCGCGCCCCGATGTTCAGCAGCTCGAGTTGCGGGGGAACGTCCCGACGCGTATCGAACGTCTGCGTAAGGGAGACTACGATGCGATCATTCTGGCGGCGGCGGGGCTGCGGCGGCTGGGGCTCGAAGGGAATGTCTCCGAGCATCTGTCTACGGAAGTGTTTCCGCCCGCGGTTTCTCAGGGTGTCATTGGAGTCTGCGCGAGGACCAGCGACGCTGAGGCGCTGAGATGGCTGCAGGCATTGGATGATCCGCACGCGCGCTTCGCGAGCACGGCTGAGCGTGCTCTGCTGCGACGCCTGGAAGGCGGATGCCAGGTACCGCTGGGTGCGCTCGGGACCCTATCGGGCACCTCGTTGCACCTGCACGCTGCAGTGTGTGCGCTCGACGGCTCGCGCATGCTCGCCGCTCAGGGTCAGGCAGCGGCGACCCTGGAGAACGCGGCGAGTCTGGGCCGGACACTCGCGGACGAGCTGTTGTCGAAGGGTGCGGGTGAGCTGATCGCCCACGAGCGTGGCTCTCGCCGCGAGGTGGAGGCGCCGTGACGGAGCGTGGCACTGGCGCGGGGGCAGCCGGCGGGGGCGGAAGCGCCGGGGAGGGCAGCGCAGCCGCGGTCGCCGGGAACGAACGCGCTCCTGCGGCCCCAAAGCCCGTCGTCGTGACTCGCGCGGAGGACGCCGCCGGCCCTCTCAGCTCACAACTGCGCAATCTCGGCTTGCCAGTGCTGCTCTGGCCTGCGGTGGCCACCTCGCCCAGCGAGACTGGACAGCTCGATGCCGCGCTTGCACAGCTCGACCAGTTCGACTGGATAGTATTCGCCAGCAGGCATGCAGTCGCAGCGGTGATCGAGCGCGTGAGCGTGCGCCCGCCGGCTTTGAAGGTCGCGGCTGTCGGGCACGCAACTGCGCAGGTGCTCAATCAGCGCGGCTGGAGCGTAGATCTCCTGCCGGATGATTCCAACGCCGCAGCCCTGGTTGCCGCCTTCGAGGCTGCCGCGCGGCGGCCACGAAAAGTCCTGTTCCCCGCCAGTTCGCGTGCGCTCCCCACGATCGCCGCGGGTCTGACGCAACTTGGAGCGGAGGTCGTCCAGGTGGAGGCCTACCGCACGGAGCCCGCGGCTCTGGACATCGAGCAATGCAAGTCATGGATCGAGCGCGACGCGATCGGAGCCGTGACTTTCGCCAGTCCTTCCGCCGTCATCGAGCTCGAGCGGTCGCTCGGAAAAGAGAGCTTCGATCGCCTGCTTGCCGCAGTGCCGGCAGTCGCCATCGGCCCCACGACCGCGCGCGAGCTGACAGATCGTGGACGGTCACCGGTGCTGGCCGAGTCGGCCACTTTGCAGGGGCTCGCGCGCACCACCCACAGATTGATGCAGTCGAGGCATAGCCTCGCGGGAAGGACATGATGGGATTTCCACAACACAGACCACGGCGGACGCGTCAGTCCGACGTCTGGCGGCGAATGGTGCGCGAGACGCGCCTGACCCCCGATGCGTTCATCTACCCCTTGTTCGTGGTACCGGGCCGGGGTGTGCGGCATCCAGTCGAGAGCATGCCGGGCATCTCCCAGGTCTCAGTCGATGAGGTCGTCAAAGACGCCAAAGCTGTGGCAGCCGCCGGCGTACCCGCCGTGCTGGTGTTCGCCGCGCCCGCGGCGAAGGACGCTAAGGCGAGCGCGGCACTGGACCCGAAGGGCCTGGCCGCCCAGGCGATCTCGGCGATCAAAGAAGCCTGCCCGGACCTGCTGGTCTGGGCGGACGTATGCCTGTGCGGGGCGACCGACCATGGCCACTGCGGTCACGTCGTTCCGGGCAAGGGCACGATCGACAACGACACCTCCATCGAGACACTGGCACAGGTTGCGCTGAACTACGCGCGGGCGGGGGCAGATGCCGTCGCGCCGAGTGACATGATGGATGGGCGGGTGCACGCGATCCGCCGCTTGCTGGACCGCGAAGGCCGGGTCGCGACGCCAATTGTTTCATATGCGGCGAAATACGCGTCATCTTTCTATGGACCGTTTCGCGAAGCAGCCGAATCGGCCCCCGCCTTTGGCGACCGCCGTGCCTATCAGATGGACCCGGCGAACGTGCGCGAGGCGTTGCGAGAGGTGCTCCTCGACGTCGAAGAGGGGGCCGACCTCGTCATGGTGAAGCCCGCGGGGCCGTACCTCGATGTCATTCGTCAGGTGCGCGACGCGGTGAACGTACCGGTCGTCGCCTATCAAGTCTCAGGTGAGTTCAGCCTCATCAAAGCCGCCGCCGCGCGCGGCTGGATCGATGAGCGTGCGGCTGCATTCGAGACGCTCACAGGCATTCATCGGGCGGGGGCGGACCTGATCATCACGTACTACGCGCCGGACATGGCCCGGTGGCTGAGCGAATGAGCTCATCTTCCACATTCCTGGCCGCTTGCCGGCGGCAGCCGGTTTCGCACAGGCCGATCTGGGTAATGCGCCAGGCCGGGCGGTATCTGCCGGAGTATCGGGAGCTGCGCGCCAAGGTCGATTTCGAGGACCTCACGCGCCGCTCCGACCTCGCCGCGGAGGTCACCTTGCAGCCGTTGCGGCGCTTCGAGCTGGATGCCGCCATTCTCTTCAGCGACATCATGACCCCCGTGCAGGGGATGGGCGTGGAGCTGGAGTTCTCACCAGGACCGATCGTCCGCCATCCCATCCGCACCGATGCGCAGATCGAGGCCTTGCCGGAGCTCGTCCCCGAGCGCGACGTGCCCTTCGTCATGGACTCCATCCGTCTGATCCGCCCGGAGCTGCCCCGGGGCGCGCCCCTCATCGGGTTCGCCGGCGGGCCGTTCACGCTGCTGTGCTACCTGGTGTGCGGAAAGCCCTCCAAGGAATTCGGCGCGGCACGCTCATTCCTGTATGCCCAGCCCGACGCGGCCGGCCGTTTGCTGGACAAGCTCGCAGACGCCATGGCGGCGTACCTGCGCGCGCAGGCGGCCGCGGGCGCACAGGCTCTGATGCTGTTCGAATCCTGGGCGGGCTTGCTGGCGCCACGGGAATTCGAGCGCTTCGCGCTTCGTGCCGTGCGCCGCACGATGGCGGCGTTGCGGAGCACCGGAGTTCCGCTCATCTACTACGTCAATCAGGGCTCCGCGCTCATGGAGTCGGTATCGGACCTGGACGTGGATGTCATCGGCGTCGACTGGCGCTCACCGCTGAGCACGGTGAGAAAAGTGTTGGGTCCGGGCAAAGCGGTGCAGGGCAACCTCGACCCTGCGGCGCTGTTTGCCACGGGCGAAGAGTTCAAGTTCGCAGTCGATACGGTGTTGCAGTCGGCAGGCCCACAGCCCGGGCACATCTTCAATCTCGGTCACGGGATCTGGCCGGAGACGAGCCCGGATGCGGTGGCGCGCCTGGTCGACTACGTTCACGAGGCCACGTCATGAGCGCGGACGAGTTCGCTCCGTCAGCGGGCGCGGGCACCGCGACTAGCGCGAGCGTTGCGTCTGGCGCGAGCGCCGCGGCGGGCGCGAGCGCCGCGGCGGGCGCGAGCGCCGCGGCGGGC
>CAZLYG010000017.1:0-22901 GCA_964563075.1 uncultured Steroidobacteraceae bacterium
GCTCATCCCGCACCCCGTAGGCGTAGATGACCCGGTCGAGGAGTTGCTTGGAGTTCGCGTAGATCCAGCGCTGCTTGTTGACCGGACCGTACACCAGGTTGCTCGACTCCTCATCCAGCACGCCATCCGGGCACATGCCGTAGACCTCGGAGGTCGATGGGAAAATCAGGTGCTTGCGATACTTCACGCACTGGCGCACGACCGCCAGGTTGGCCTCGAAATCCAGCTCGAACACCCGCAGCGGGTGCGTGACGTACTGGGCGGGGTTGGCGATCGCCACCAGCGGCAGGATCGCATCGCACTTCTTGACGTGATATTCGACCCACTCGCGGTTGATGGTGATGTCACCCTCGAGGAAGTGGAACCGCGAGGTGCTCGGCAGCCCGGTCAGCTTGTGATCGGACAGGTCCATCCCGTAGACCTCCCAGTCGCGCGTGCGCAGGATCGCGTTGGTGAGCGCGCTGCCGATGAAGCCGTTCGCGCCGAGAATCATCACTTTCAGAGCCATTGCCGTCCTTTTTGGGCGGAAAACGGCGATTTTACCAGAGCTTCAGCCGGGTCGCCCTCCGATCCTCAGCAACACCGGTGGATCCCACTCCATTTCCGCTCCTGGTAGTGGTCGTAGTAGGCGCGCCGCGACATGGGCGGGGTACCCGCGTGCTCGAGCGCGTGATGCTTCAGGTATCGCTCGTAGGCATCATCGCCGCTCGCTTCGCGGATCCCGCGCCAGAAACGCCCCAGGGATCTCGTCAGCTTCGCGTACATCACATGGCTCCCTCCTGCGGCGCGGTCCGCAGGTTCACACCACTGACACCAGCAGGCACGAGCTGCGTGACCTGATACGGAGCCTCGCTGCCCTGCGACACGGGAAGTCCCCGAGCCCGGCGCACACACACGCGCAGCATGTCGAGGACCACCAACCAGACGATCACGGTGAAGAAGATCGTGAGCCAGCCGTTGAGACGCAGGTTGAAGATCAACTCCGGCGCAACCGCGGCCCGTTCGGGTGTCAATGTACCGTGGGCCAGTTTCGTTGCGAGATCGCTGGCACCCGCGAAGAAACCCAGCTGAGGATCGTCGCTGACGATCTTCTGCCAGGCGGCGGCCGTCGTGATGAGCACCAGCCAGGCCAGCGGCGCCAGGGTGACCAGCGCGTAGCGTTTCCTGGCCGCCGTCTTGATGATCAGGGCACTGGCGACCGCCAGCGCAATCGCCGCGAGCATCTGATTCGAGATGCCGAACAGCGGCCAGAGGATGTTGATACCGCCGTTCGGATCGATGACACCGACATACAGGAAGTAGCCCCACGCGGCGACGATCAGTGTGCTCCCGAGCAGACTGGCCGGCCAGGAGGAGGTCCGGCCCAGGGGCGCCCAGATGTTCCCCAGGAAGTCCTGCACCATGAAACGGCCGACGCGGGTGCCCGCATCGAGGGTCGTCAGGATGAACACGGCCTCGAACATGATCGCAAAGTGATACCAGAGGGCCGTCAGGCTGCGCCCGAACGAGGATCCGAAGATGCTCGCCATGCCGACGGCCAGGGACGGTGCTCCGCCAGTACGCGCGAAGAGAGTGCTCTCGCCCATCTCCCTCGCCAGGTTGTGCATCTGGTCCACGGTGACCGGGAACCCCCAGCTGGTGATGGTGCTGACCGCCGCGTCTGCGGCTGTCCCGACGACACCCGCTCCGGTATTGATGGCGAAGTACACACCCGGATCCAGCAGCGTCGCGGCAATCACGGCCATGATGCCCACGAAGGACTCCAGAGCCATGCTCCCGTAGCCGATGAGGCGCACATCCGCTTCATTGGAGATGAGCTTGGGCGTCGTACCGCTGGAGACCAGCGCATGGAAGCCCGACACCGCCCCGCAGGCAATCGTTATGAACACGAAGGGGAAGATCTTCCCGGCGAAGACAGGTCCGGTGCCGTCCGCGAAGCGCGTGAGCGCGGGCATCTTCAGGTCCGGGTGGATGATGACGATCGCGATCGCCAGCAGGGCGATCACTCCAAGCTTCAGGAACGTCGACAGGTAGTCGCGAGGCGCAAGCAGCATCCACACGGGCAGGATGGCGGCCAGCCAGCCGTAGGCGATCACGAACTGGGCCAGCGGCAGTGCCGGGTAGTCGAACCAGCCCCGCAGCGTCGCGTTGTGATCTACCCAGCCGCCCGCGAACACGGCAAAGAACACGAGGGTGACACCGATCAGGGAGCCCTCGAGGACCCGCCCGGGGCGCCACCGCCGCAGATAGAAGCCCACCAGCAGAGCCACCGGAATGGTGGCAAACACCGTCGCAGTCGACCACGGGCTGTGCTTCATGGCGTTGACGACGACAAGCCCCAGCACCGCGATGAGAATGACCATGATCAGCAGGGTGCCGACGAGCGCAGCAACGCCACCGATGGGCCCCAACTCGTCGCGCGCCATCTGGCCGAGGCTGCGCCCGTCGCGTCGCGACTTCCTGGCCGAGGACCGACCCGACGAGGATCCACAGAGTGCCGGGCAGATAGCCGAATTGGGCCGCGAGCGTCGGGCCTACCAGGGGTCCGGGTCCGGCAATCGCCGCGAAGTGATGCCCGAAGGTGATCCAGCGATGGGTGGGAACGAAGTCCCGGCCGTTCTCGCAACGCTCGGCGGGAGTCGCTCGTGTCGGATCGATGACGAGGACACGTGCCGCGATCCACGCCGCATAGAAGCGATAGCCCAGGAGATAGATACAGATCGCCGCCGTGACGATCCACAGCGAATTGATGGGCTCGTTGCGGTGCAAGGCAATGCCGCCGACTGCGAAGGCTCCGATGACGGCAAGGATGGCGCCCCAGAGTTTTTTCATGGCCTCACTCTCCCCTTGAACGGGGCGAAGGGTATAGCACGGACCTCTAGGACAGTAAGGTCCGCAGCGCGCGCCGGTACCGTGCGGCGATCGCGTCCCGATGGGCATGGCGACCCTCGATCACCACCTTCTGCCCGCCTCGCCAGACGTTCTCGACCACACCATGGTCGCCGGAAAATATCCAGCTGTCGAGAATGTCGTCCCCGCGCCGCTCCGCCAGCGCCACGTGATCGGCGGAGAGGCTCACGACATCCAGGGAGGCGCCTTTTTCCAATCCGCCGGGAGCCCGCAGTGCGCGGGCTCCGCCGGCGAGGGCCGTGTCAAAGAGCGAGCGGCCGGTGGAGCGGCCCGCTCCTGAAGCGAGAACGTTGCGCGCCTGCAGGTCCAGGCGTTGGGCATATTCCAGCGTGCGCAGCTCTTCGCCCAGATCGATGCGGATATTCGAGTCGGTGCCGATACCGAAGCGGCCGCTCTGCTCCACGAATGCCAGAGCGGGAAAGATGCCATCTCCGAGGCTCGACTCGGTGAGCGGACACAAAGCGACGACGGCTTGGGCCGCGACAATCTGCTCGAGCTCGCGGGTGTTGGTGTGAGTAGCATGAACCAGGCACCAATGCTCATCCACGACCGCGTTCTGCATCAGCCACTCCACCGGACGCAGGCCCGACCACAGAACGCACTCCTCGACCTCTCGGGCC
Source organism: uncultured Steroidobacteraceae bacterium (assembly GCA_964563075.1). Lineage (GTDB taxonomy): Bacteria > Pseudomonadota > Gammaproteobacteria > Steroidobacterales > Steroidobacteraceae > 13-2-20CM-66-19. The sequence continues at coordinate 3,531 of CAZLYG010000017.1, forward strand.
TGCTCGGCAATGTGCAGGTGCTTGGGCATGCCCCGACCCAGCTCCACGACCACCGCGAGCTCCTCCGCGGAGACCGCCCGCAGACTGTGCGGCGCGACGCCCAGATGCGCTCCGAACAGGGCTTCGATCCCCTTGCGGCTGGACTCGAGGATGCGCGCGAAGCGGTCGAGGTCGCACACGAAACGGCGCTGCCGCTCGCTCGGCGGCGTGCCGCCGAAGCCCGCATGGGCATAGAAGGTCGGCAGCAAGGTCAGCCCGATCCCGGTCTCGCGCGCCGCGGCGACGATCCGGGAGGCAAGCTCGCCCGGATCGGCAAACGGAACCCCCTCCTTGTCGTGGTGGACATAGTGAAACTCCCCGACGTGGGTGAACCCGCACTCGAGCATCTCGAGGAAAGCCAAGGCCGCCAGCGCTTCGAGCTCGTCCGGATCGATCCGCTCGACGAACCGGTACATCAGCTCGCGCCAGCTCCAGAAGGAATCATCCGTCGGCCCGCGCCGCTCCGTCAGCCCGGCGAGCCCGCGTTGGAAGGAATGGCTGTGCAGGTTGCCCAGACCGGGCACGGCAATCGCATGCCGCTCATCCCCTTCCTGGGGGTGCACGCCGCTCTGCACGCTCTCGATGCGCCCTTCCGCGGCAGTGATCCGCACCCCGTCCGACCACCCCTGCGGAAGCAGCGCTGTCGCAAACCAGAGACTCGTCATGCGGCCTGACTCCATTGCTGCGGCACAATCATCCTACAATGGAAGTGCGGTTCCGCAGCAGTGCGCCGCATCGAGCTCTCAGGCATGAACGAAGTGACCCGACCGAAGTGGCTGACCGTGACCGAAGGTAATAGGCCGGTCATCCTGAGCGTGCCGCACGCCGGGATTGAGATTCCCGCGCAATACTCCCGGAAACTGCCCTCCCCCTGGCTGGCGCGCAAGGACACCGACTGGTGGGTGGATCGGCTGTACGATTTCGCGCCTGCTCGGGGGATCACGGTCGTGCGCCCGGCTCTCTCACGCAGTGTCATAGACGCCAATCGCGATCCTTCCGGGATCTCGCTCTATCCGGGTCAGGCAACCACGGAGCTGTGTCCGACTACGACGTTCGACGGGGAGCCTTTGTACCGCTCCGGCAGCGAGCCCGACCCGAGCGAGATCGAGAGTCGTCGCAAGCGGTACTTCGATCCCTACCACAATGCAATCGCGGTGCAGATCGAGCGGCTGAGCCGGGCTCACCCCCGGGTCGTGCTGTACGACTGCCATTCGATCCGGTCGGTGGTGCCCCGGCTGTTCGCCGGTGTGCTTCCCAACTTCAATATCGGCACCCACGATGGGGCCAGCTGCTCGGCGCAGCTGACTGCCGCCGTGGAGGCGTTGTGCGAGTCCAGTGGATGGTCATGGGTGACCAACGGGCGCTTCAAAGGCGGCTACACGACCCGGCATTACGGCAGGCCCGATCGCGAGGTTCACTCCATCCAGATGGAGCTCGCCTGCCGTGCCTACATGAGCGAGCCGGAGGTGGGTTTTACAAAGGGCAGCTGGCCCACCGCCTACGATGAGGCGAAGGCCTCCGCTTTACGCGAGTGCTTGCAGCGTATCCTGGTCGCCTGCATCAACTTTGCGGCCGGCGGCGCCGCGAGATGAGCAGCACCACGACGATCGGCAACAGCATCACCAGGCCCAACACCAGCAGCGCCGGACCAAACCCGCCGCTCAGGCGGGTGATGCCCTCGACGATCTGCGGACCGAAGTAGCCGCCGAGATTGCCGATGCTGTTGATGAGCGCAATTCCAGCAGCGGCCGCCGTGGAGGCCAGAAACGCGGTCGGGAATGTCCACAGGAGCGGCAGCGATCCGTAGACACCCATAGCCGCGATACACAGGAAGCCCACCTGCCCGAACAGGGAGGTGCTGAGGCTGGCCCCTGCGAAACCGACGAAGCCGAGCAGCGAGGTTCCGACCAGGTGCCACACACGCTCGTTGCGGCGGTCCGAATGACGTCCCACCCACACCATGAAAGGAGCGCTGCAGGCGAACGGCAGCATCGTGATCCAACCGACCCGTGTCACGGCGATGCCGAATGAACGAACGAGCGTCGGAAGCCAGAACCCCAATCCGTACACCGCCAGCACACTCGCGAAGTACACCAGTGCCAGCGCCCACACGCGGCCGGACGCGAACGCACCCCGCAAGGAGGAGCGCCCAGCCTTTTGCACCGCTGCTCGTTCCGCTGCCAGGGTCGTTGTCAGCCATTCGCGCTCGGGCGGTGTCAGCCAACTCGCCTGCGAGGGACCATCGGGCAGAATCACCAGGCAGGCCGCTCCGAGCACGAGGGCGGGCACCGCTTCCAGCACCAGCAGCCATTGCCAGCCCTGCAGCCCCAGCCAGCCATCCAGTCCCAGCAGCTCACTCGACACCGGACTGCCGATGAGACCGGTGAGGGGAATGCCGACCATGAACAGCCCGATGACCCGCGCGCGCTCGGCTTCCGGAAACCAGTACGTGAGATACAGAATGATCCCGGGAAAAAAGCCCGCCTCGGCCATTCCCAACAGCAGGCGCATGGCAATGAAGCTGTGGCCTCCGGTCACCGCGGCGGTCGCCCCGGACACCAGCCCCCACGTGATCATGATGCGTGCGATCCAGCGACGCGCGCCGACTCTCTCCAGAATGAGATTGGAGGGCACCTCGAACACGAAGTATCCGATGAAGAAGATGCCGGCGCCGAAGGCATACACGGCATCATCGATGCCGAGGGCCGCATTCATCGTGAGCTTCGCGAAACTGACGTTGACGCGATCGAGATAGCTGACGATGAACAGAACGATCAGCAGCGGCAGCAGGCGCCGCCGCGTGCGGGCGAGCACCGATACCGTATCCACACCCAGGGGCGTGGTCACCGAGCTCAGAGTTGCCCCTGGCGCGCTCACCGGGTAGCCGGGTGCGAGCGCCGCAGTTTGCGGCTGAGGATGGCGCGCAGCTGCTCGAGCTCATCCACACGCAGGACCAGCACGCAGCCGATGAAGGCCAGCGCGCCTGCGGTGATGGTCGTCAGCAACCATGCAACCTTCGGTAGCAGAGCCTGGATCTGCCAATCGGCGAGCAGAAAATGGTTGCCCGCCCAGCACACCGCGATCAAGGCGATCGAAGCCACAGCGATCTTCGATAACAACCTCACCAGGGTGCGCGTCTCGAGCAGCCGCAGGTGACGGCGCATGAGCAGGTACAGAATGAGGAAATTGGAGATGGCGATGCACGAAGTCGAGAACGCCAGCCCGCGATGGCCCCACCCCAGGCGGAAGGTGAAAATCCAGTTGAGCAGCAGGTTCAGTCCGACCGCTCCGATGCTGACCATCATGGGCGTCTTGCGCCTGTCGATGGCATAGAAAGCGTTCACGAGAACCTTCAGTGCCGCGTAGCTGGACAGGCCGAGGGCATAGCACTGCAGTGCACCGGCGGCCTCGATGGTCTCGTGCACTCCGAATTTGATGTGCTGATAGAGCACGGACATGATCGGCTCGGCGAGCATGATCAGGCCGATTGTCGAGGGAATCGTCAGCAACAATGCCAGCCGCATTCCGCGCGCCAGCTCACTGCGGAACGCGGTGAAGTTGCGCGCGGCGGCCATGCGCGCCAGCAGCGGGAGCGCAACCGTACCCAAAGCCACCCCGAAAATCCCCAACGGCAGCTGCATCAGGCGAAACGCAATCGCCAGCCAGTACGTGGGTCCGTCGCCGAGCTTCGAAGCAAACACCGAGTTGATCAGTACGTTCACCTGCACCGTGCTCGCGGCGATGACCGAGGGCCCCATCAAGCGCAGAGTGGCTCTGACGCCCGCGTCGCGCCATTGAAAGTCGGGATGGAACACGTACCCGGCACGCCGCAGCGCGGGAAGCTGCACGGCAAGTTGCATACCTCCGCCAACGAGCGTGCCGATGGCGAGCCCCAGCAACGCACGCGAGCCGAATCCCGGGTCCAACCACCACCCCAGCCCCACCCCGACGATGATCGAGCCGAGGTTGAAGAAGCTCGACGCCATCGCCGGCACGCCGAACACATTGCGCGCATTCAGGATCCCCATCACGAGCGCCGCGAGGGACACCAGCAGGATGAAGGGATACATCACCCGGGTCAGCGTGATGGTCAGAGCTGTCTTCGCGGGGTCGAACCCCGGCGCCAGCAACCACACCAGCTCGGGCGAGAAAACGACGCCGAGCACGGTGATGGCGCCCAGGAATACGGCGGCAAGCGTGCAGATCTTGTTGGCCAGCGCCCACGCGGCTACATTGCCCTCGGTCGCAAAAGTCTTGCTGAAGGTCGTGGTGAAGGCGGTCGAGAGCGCGCCTTCCGCGAAGAGGTCACGCAGCAGGTTGGGGATGCGAAACGCGATGGTGAAGGCGTCCATGAGCGCGCCCCCGCCGAACAGGGCCGCGCTGACCTGGTCGCGTATCAGTCCGAGAATCCGGCTGCACAGCACGGCCAGCCCCACCAGGCCCGCCGCCTTCGTATTCAGCTTTTCCTGCATTATGCTAGCTATAACCTATAATCGCTTGAATTGTAAGGATGCGATCCCGCATGCACAGGTACGCACTGCACGCCGCGCTGCTCACCGTATGGCTCGGCGGCCTGGCCGCTACCCAGGCCTGCGCACAGCCGGCCGCTGCATCCGATCAGGTGAGTCCCGCCGAACGGGAATTCCGCGACAAGCTGAACGCCCTGCACTGGGTTGCCGGTCCCGCGACCGAGACGGTGGCAGGCAACTCTACGCTGATCGTCCCCGCAGGCTATGTGTACCTGGACGCTTCCGACACCGCCCGATTCGAGGAGCTGGAACAGAACGTCCCCTCCGGCAAGGAGGTCATGATTGCCCCGCGCGACCTGCACTGGAGCGCGTATCTGCTCTTTGACGATGCCGGCTATGTGAAGGACAACGAGAAAATCGACGCACCTGCCCTGCTCAAAGCCCTGCAGGAGGGCACCGAGCGCGAGAACGAGGAGCGCCGCCGCCGCGGCTGGCGGGTCATTCACGTGACAGGCTGGGCCATCCCGCCCGCCTACAACACCCAGACCAACCGTCTGGAGTGGGCGACGGACCTGCAGGCGGAGGATAACGCCCGCGGCGTGAATTTCTTCACGAAGATCCTCGGGCGGCGCGGCTTCACCACCGTCGTCCTGGTGACGAGCCCGGTCACCACCGCTGGCTCTGTCGCGGAGCTGGACCAGGTCCTCTCCGGCTATCAGTTCAAGAGCGACGAGAGTTACGCCTCCTGGCGCCCGGGCGACAAGGTCGCCGAATACGGGCTCGCCGGCCTGATCGTCGGCGGCGCAGCCGCGGCCGCCGCCAAGACCGGGCTCTTCAAGGGCTTGTTCAAAGTGATTCTGGCGGGCGCTGCGGCCATGTGGAAGCTGATCGTCGCGGGGATCGCGGTCATTGCCGGTGGCATCAAGTCACTGTTCCGCCGCAAGGGCTCCAGCTCCTGATGTCGACGGCGATCCTGCTTGCGATCGGACTGGTCGTTGTCTACCTCCTGGACTCCATGCACTTCCTGCGCATCGGTGAGGCATTGGTCCTCGCTCGCGGCGCGCAACTCACCGGGCTGTCCTTCGGCGGCTCCTTCGAGCTCGGCGGTCGACGGCCTTACCTTCCCAATCCACTGCTGCCCTTGCGTGCCGAGTTTCGGGTGACCTGGGACACCTCCGGCGGTGCCACCGATGATGCGCGTCTCGTTGGCGAGGAGATGCGCAAACATCTGCGTAGTGTGCGCGCAGTGGGGTGGATCGGAACCGTATGCGCGCTTGCGATCGTCGTCGTGGCTCCCTTGGCTCTCGCATTTGCACAAGAGCTCCTGTTCGTGGCGGCGGTTGCCGTAAGTGTGGTGGCAGCTGCTGTCGAATCCGTGCTCATCGCGGTGCGCAGAGGAGCTCTCGGGCTCAATGCCTTGCAGGTGTGCTCACTGGCATTCGTCGCCATCGTTTGCCTGCCCTGCTCGCCCAATCTCGCGCGCGCAGTGACGGCTCAGCGCAAATGGACGCTCGCCGCGCGTGACCTTGCACAGCTCGGGTTCGACCAGCAGCGCTCGAGTGCGATCCGCGCTCAAATCCTCGGGGCGCTGGCCATCGCGAAGCGCTACGTCGCCGAGGAGAGCGCTGAGTTCAAAGTGATCGACGAGCAGATACGGGAACTGGAGGGATGCAAGCCATGAGCCTCACCGACCTGGCGATCGTGGCTCTGTGCGGTGTCATCGGCTGGTGCATTGTCTCGTGGATCATTTCCATAGTGCGCCAGCAAAAGCAGCCGCCCTTGGATCTGTCAGCGGGTGACAAGCCGCGACCCGAGGATCGCACCGATCGCTAGGAATCCGACGGCTTCAGAGCAACCGCGGCCGTCGAGAGAAGCTGCAGCGGCGGATCCTTCGCCAGCGCGTCACGCAAAGCCTTGAGCATCTGCTGGTCGACGGGCGCCGAATCCTCGGGCACGACCGGATAACGCACCGAGCACTCCAGTCCGCTCTCGGCCCAGCGGACGCGCACTTCAGGCTTCGGCGTCGACGTCTCGAATTCCAACAGCTGCTGCATGGCCGCGAACTGGCGCTCTAGAGTGTGCTGATACTTCTCGTAGACGCCCTCGGCGGCTGCCCTGAGCCGCCTGTTGGCTTCCACGACATCGGAATTCGCGCCCAGCGTCAGGGTGATGGTGTGCCAGGTGTAGTCCGCTCCGGGGATCTGCTTGAACATCGCCGTGGGTTGAAACAACACGGCATTGGAGAGCACGACGATGCGGCCGGTCGAGTGCAGCTCCGGGCCGGACAGCTCCATCAGGTAGATGCGCACCAGGCCGATATCCACCACGCGACCGGTCACTCCCGCGAGCGTGACGCGATCGCCCACCCGCACGCCATAGCGGCCGATCAGGAAAAAATACGCCACGACGGCGAGAATCACGTTCTGCAACGCCACGGCCACGCCGGCCGTCACGAACCCTGCATAGGTCGCCACCGAGCCGAGCTCCGATACCAGCCCGAACACGATGACGACGGTCAGCGCGATGCCGACGGCGACGCGCCTGAGAATCAGGAACTGCCGGCGGCGACGTGAATCATGCAGATAGCGGAAAGTCGCCCGCCTCCAGATCTCGGAGATCACCAGCACGACAATCACGGAAGCGATCAGGAACCCTATGCGCAGCGCCAGATACCGCGAAACGGTGGCGCTGCGCTCGGCCACCTGACTGCTCCACTCCCGCAAGGTGCCCTGAGCACTCTCCACGGTGAGCGCCTGCTCGCCAATGGGAACCAGCGCGCTCGAGAGCTTCTTGAATTGGGCGGCCCCGGCCTCCAGCACAGCCTTCTGCCCATTCAACTGGGCGACATCCGCGTTCGTGTCCGCACCGAAGGCCTCGCGCAGGACGTTGCGCACCGCACTGGTGAGAGCGCGCCGCTGGTCATTGGCCTCATCGATGAGAGCGTTCGTCTGCTTGAGTGCCCCGGCCAACTGGGTATGCGTGGCATGCAGGGAGAGCCACTCGGTGATCAGGGCCAGGATGCCTGCGGATTCGGGTCGGAACTGGGCCGCGTTGCTGGAGCTCGAGGAAGTGGAGCTCGGCTTCGCGGCGGACCCATCGGTGCTGGTTGGGGAAGCGTTGGCTTTAGCCGGCCCCGCCGCGGCGCTTCCCGAGCTGGAGGAGCTGGCCTCCGGCACCGATCGCCGCAGCTCCGTGATCTGCGCCGCCAGCCCTCCCTGTCCCTGGCTGTCTGCGGCCAGCGTGTACGACTCGAAGCGCTGCATGTCCTGCAAGCTGCTCTGGACTTCTTTGAGCAGCGCCAGTGCGGCTTGCGCGTCGCCGCGTTGCGCTTTGAGGTTCGCCCTCAGCTCTCCGCGCGCCTTCGCCAACTGCGCATCCAAGTCGGAGATCTGCTGCTGAAGGGCCGTGATTCGCTGCGCCACGCGATCGTCGATCTGATCGAGCTGTCCGGCAAAACCGGTCGCCGCCGGGGCCGTGCCTGAATTCGCGCTCGCACCGGCCGTACTGAGGAGCTCGGCGCTCGCGCGGCCGTAATCGAACGCAAGGCGAACGGCTGTCAACGATTCACCGCGCAACCGGTCGCGTGCGAGGAGATCCTGCGGCGTGCCCTGGAGCTGTTCGACATTTCCCAGACTGCGATACCAGTCGATGGTCTTGGTCACGTGCAACAGCACCTGCTGCGGCGTGATGGCCAAGGCTGCCTTGGCGGGCGCGGCTGGTTTCGCGGCCGCGGGTGCGGGCGGTTTTGCTGCACCCTCACCCTGCGCCGCTGCGGAAACGGCGTAGCATCCCCAAAGCACCAGCAAGGCGCAGAGCGAACTGCGTATCAGCGACCGAGCGGTATCCGGCATGGGTCGAGGCTTCGCAGGAATCGTTCCTCGCGATGACCGGCAATCGAAACTCCGGCGCGATCAGCGAGGTGGGCGTACACGGTCCGGTGCAGACGAACGCGGCCCAGCCTATCCCTCTACGTCGGTCTGCGGACGATCGTCTCCAGCTGCCATCTCCTTATGCCAATGCCCCTGTTTGTCCTCATAGGAGATCTGCACGCTGGAGCCGCGTTCGACCTGTTCCCTGGCGGCGAGCTCGGCGGCCGCGCGCGCCCGCTCGTGCGATGGAAATGTCTCGGAGAACGTCTCGTCGACCTTGTATGCCCAGCCGCCGTCGTGCTGCACGATGTGATAGGTGATTCGGGTCATGGTCCTGCGCTCCCGGCACTACAGTGATGGGTTGGCAGGTGTAGCTCTTTTCCGGAGAGCCTTGCAAGCCATCAGCGCCTTGAGCCAGGGCCGGGCCCCGCCGGGAAGGTGTAAGCTGCGCGCTGCCAGCGACGAAAACGGAGAATGCGGATGAGCGGATTCAGTGCCAGGGCCTGTCTGAGTGTTTCGGGGACGCTCGTCCTGCTCGCCTCGGCCGCTTTGAGCGCGCCGGCCACGGCGGCGTCGGGTTACGAAATATTCGTCTCCAACGAGCACGCGGGTACCGTCAGTATCATCGACGGCAGCACCTTCAAGGTCCTGGACACCCTGACCGTGGGCAAGCGCCCCCGGGGAATTCACGCAAGTCCGGATGGCAAGACCGTCTACGTGGCCCTCAGCGGCACCCCGATCGAGGGTCCGCCTCCGCTGGATGCCCAGGGCAACCCGATCCTGAAGAAGAATCAGAAGGACGACGATGATGATGACGTCAAGGCCGACAAGTCAGCCGACGGCATCGGCGTCGTGGACGTCGCGCAGCGCAAGCTGCTCAGGAAGATCTCAGCCGGGTCCGATCCGGAGGAATTCGCCGTCAGCAGCGACGGCACGCGGCTCTTCGTGTCGAACGAGGACACGAAAACGGCGAGCGCCATCAATCTCGCCACCGGCAAGGTCACGAACATCGTTCCGGTCGGCGGCGAGCCTGAAGGCGTGGGCGTCACGCCCAACGGCAAGGAGTTCTACGTCACCTGCGAGACCGGCGGCGAGGTATTTGCGATCGATACCGCGCACTTCAAGGTCGTAGGGCACTTCACGGTCCCCGTGCGGCCCCGCAGCGTCGATTTCATGCCCGATGGCAAGATCGCGTTCATTCCATCGGAGACCTACGGCAAATTGAACGTGATCGACATGCAAGCACACCAGGTGCTGAAAGCCATCGACCTGCCGCCGGGCTCACGTCCGATGCGCGTCAGAGTCGCCCCGGATGGCAGCAGGGTCTATGTCAGCGACGGACGCGCCGGCTCGGTCTCGGTGATAGACCCGCACAGCGATGCGGTGCTCGCCACCGTCAAGGTGGGCAAGCGGCCGTGGGGCATCGTGCTATCGCCGGACGGGAAATACCTCTTCGCCGCCAATGGCCCTTCCAACGATGTGTCGGTGGTCGATCTGACGACCAACAAGGAGGTCACGCGTATCAAGGCTGGAGAAGGCCCGTGGGGCATTACGGTCGTGCCGACCAATCACTGACCCACGATGAACACGCCCTGATTGACGATGCTGCGGGTGTAGCCGTCCTTGAAGGCGCGCGCCCGCACGATCGTCGCTCCTGACACCTCGATCGGCTTATCGTAACGCGGGTCCGAGGCCCCTGGCGTGCTGCCGTCCAGAGTGTAATGGATGTCCGCGCCGGGCTCGCTGTCGCTCAGAGTCACCTTGATCGGCTTGTCGTAATTGCCGGGTGCCGGGGCGATCTGCGGCGGCGGCACGACCTGACGTCCCGGCAGGCTCCCGATCCATTGCCGCAGCAACGCCACTCCCTGCGGATCGATCGTCTCGCGAGCAATGGGCGGCATGCGGATATCGCCGTTGGTATTCACCCGTCTGAATGCGATCGAGCGCCAGATGTCGTTGGGCGCAATGACGCGCGAGTGATCGATGCGTTCATCGATGAGAACCGGCCCATCGACGAGCCCCTGCCTGCCGAGGGGTGTGTCGTAGCGGGCATCGAAGTTGGCAGCGGTGACACCGGGGCGATGGCACTGCGAGCAGTTGGCGTCCAGATAGGACCGGGCGCGGTCCTCGATGCTGCGCGTGGTGTCATCCAGGCGTGCCAGGCTCGGCAGGTTCGGCAGGTCTGCCTCGTTGAGCTTCGTCGAGAACAGGCCGAGGTGGTTCCAGGTCCGTAGCTCATTGTCCGTCACGCCCGACGGGTACGTGAGGTCACGGTTCATTTGCCGGGTCTTGACTCCCAGCACGCCGGTGGTCTGGGCGTTGTGACACTGCAGGCAATCCTTGCGCGACGGGTAATACCAGGTCTGATAGCGCGTCTTGCCGTCCGCCGTGCGAATGGGGATTTTCTCGGTGAGACTGGAGCTCAGCAGATCCGCATCGCTGTTATCCGCTCGCCACTTGTAGACGACGCCATACACTCCACCGGCGCTGTCGCGCACCAGCAGGCGCGTCTCGAGGCGCCGCTTGACAGCAGGGTTGCCATCGTCGACCGGGAGTTCGAATGTCTTCACGAACACCGATCCGCTGGGAAACGTCCAGTCGCCCGTCGGCGAGAACCCGATCTTCTCCTTGGGCACAGCGACCCAGCGCACTTTGCTCGCGCCGTCCGACCAGAACGGCACGCGGATCTCGTAAGGGAGAAGACCATCGCTCGGCGTCAGCGTGCGTGTGTCCTTGAAGGCACCCGTCTGGGAAAGAAGCTTGGGCAGCTCGCCGTTGATGTCGTGCGGCATGCGCAGATACGGGTCCGGCACGACTCGTGTGTCGAGCCCGTACGGAGCCGATTTCCCCTTCGCTGCGACGTGACCGACAACCGTGACGCCCAGCAACGCCAGTGCGCCGATGGCCAGAGTGTTCAGTCTGCGGATACGCAATAGCCCACGCCCGGGAACCGTTTTATCCGCCGTCCCGGATGCACTTTCTCTCGAACTCACGCGTGAAAGATACCATACCTCGCTCGAGTCCCGACCCGTGTGCCCGCGGCCGGGAAATCCTCACGAACCGCGCAAACGCTGCGGTTCGGGCGATTCAAGGAGCCGCATTCCCGGCCGATAAAGCCGATGAACGGAGGACCGATGGCCGGTCGGATCACACGCATCTGGGAAAAACCGCTGGGCGCCTGGACACTGCTCGACCTCGTGGCAGCGGCTCTTTTGATCTCCCTGGTGAGTATCGCTTGCGGCATTGCTCTCGCCGCGGCGGCCGTGATTCCAGCTGCCGTGCCCGGGGTTGACCGGGGACGGGCCTTGCGGAGCGTTGCGGCGTTCAAATCCCGCTGAGGGCGGGAGCGGCTCGGCCCGTCAATCGAGCTTTGCCAGCGAGTCGCGCACCTGCTGGTTGAGTCGGTTATCGTTGATCGGCAGCTCGCGCACCAGCCCGCTCGGCAACTTCGCCTGGATGTCGGTCGTCCAGTCGACCCGTGTGTCCGCTCCCCGCTGTGTCAACGAAAATTGGACCACCGCGACCGGTGTCGTGGCGTAACCGTTGCCGAGCAGTGCCTGCGCCCAGAAACCCTGCTCGCCTGAAAGGATGTGCCGGCAACTGATGTTGTTGTCGCCCTGCGAGATGACACTGCTGCCGCCGTGAAGGCATTGTGACTGGAGATTGTTCTTCACGTCGGCGACCTTGCGCTTGCTGACCAGCATGGAGGCAGGGACGTTCGGCTTCTGCTTCGGGTGCGGCGTTGCGCAACCCGTCAGAACCCCGGCCACGAGAGTCAGCGCCAATACGGATCGCTGCATTCTTTTCACCTCTTCAATACAGCGTACGAGCACCCGGCGAGATGCGAGTTCCCGAGCAGCACTGCGCACGCCAAGCAGAAGCTCACGGATCAGATGGCAAGCCGCTGCGCGGCCTGCCAACTTTCGTGGGAACCTGGGGGCCCCGTCGGCGTTCCCTGTCCGAAGCTGCGGCTCGCGCTTCGTTTCGGTGTCCAAGGAATACAGCTTTGCGTAAATGGCGTCGACCTCAGCGCGCTTGAAGACGATCGGGTGGCTCGCGGCGGCGGCGGCGCTCTGCGGACCCGCCTTGGCCGACACTGACTCTAATAGCCCCGCCACACTCGCTCCGGATGCGATTTCGGTGTTCGCCGCATCCGTCAGCAGCCTGGACCCATGGCCGCGCTCACTCGCTTGGGGGGTGTCCTACCGCAAAACGCTCGCGCCCTACTTCGCTGCCAGCCTCGCGTATCTAAACGACGGTCACTTTCCGGGCCACCACCGCGACGGCATTGCAGGGGAAGCGTGGTTGCCGATCAATCTCTTCTCCAACCATTTGACCTTGAGTGCCGGGATCGGACCGTACTACTACTACGACACGGTGTTCGCCCGGAACAGCACGGGTTACGCCGACGCGCATGGCTGGGCCTGGATGGGCAGCCTCGATGCAATGATTCAGCCCTGGAGCTCCGGCTCACTGGCGCATCTGTTCTTCGAGCTGCGCCTCGATCACACGGCGCCGGCGAGGAGCATCCAGACCACCTCGATCGGTGGAGGATTCGGGTACCGCGGCTTCTCGGACACCCACACCAACGCGGACCCTGATGCGATCGCCGGTTTTGCGGACAGCGAGATTGTGGCGTCGTACTGGAAGACCGTCGTCAACAGCTTTGCCTCGCAAACGACCCGGGCCGAGGAGATCGCGTATCGGCGCAAGATCTGGCGCGAGCTGCGCGCGTCCATCGGTTTCCTGAATGAAGGCGATGCGCAGTTGATTCGGCGCAACGGTATCACGGCCGAAGGGTGGGCGGAGCCCAGCTTCAATGACGGCCTGTGGTCGATTGGTGTCGGGTTCGGCTTCTATTCCGCCATCGACAAGTATCGGCGGGCGCCCGGGCGGCATATCTCCGACATAGTCTCCGCCACGGCGAGTATCCGCCCTTGAGGAACTTCGATATCCGCTTCACCTGGCATCGGATCGTCACGGACTACAACCGCGACACGGATGTCGTGCTGTGGGGACTGGGTTATCGCTTTTGATATTCGCTCTCGAATCCGCCACTGCGAAATCGATGTGGTGGATCATGTACGCGCCCCTTCCAGTCCAACTGTACTGCCGCGGTGACCAGAACAGTTTTGTTGAATTGTCCTCTACTGTCTCTTGGCCGCCCCGGACTACCCCCGACACAATCGCAGCACCCCACGGGGCGGAGCGCTGGATGGACAGAGCCACACAGGGCTGGATCAACGGGTTTCTCGGCGTGCTGATATTCAGCGGCTCGTTACCCGCGACCCGCGTGGCGGTGATGGATTTCGATCCGGTGTTCCTGACGGTGGCGCGTGCGGCGATCGCCGCCTTGCTCGGTCTCGCGTTGCTATGGCTGTTCCGGGCAAAACGTCCGGCACGCAGCGATCTGCCCTCGCTCGTCATAGTGGCAGGCGGCGTCGTGATCGGATTTCCCTTGCTGTCGGCTCTGGCGCTTCGGCACGTCACCTCAGCTCATTCGCTCGTCTTTGTCGGTCTGCTACCGCTCTCCACTGCACTATTCGCCGTACTACGCGGAGGCGAGCGGCCGCGACCCGCCTTTTGGGTCTTTTCATGTATTGGTAGCGCGCTCGTGGTCGGCTTCGCCGTTCGAACCGGCCTATCCGCCGCGCCGCTTGGCGATGCACTGATGTTCGGGGCGATCATCGTATGCGGGCTCGGTTATGCCGAGGGAGCCAAGCTGTCCCGCACGCTAGGTCCGTGTTCAGCATGCTGATCGGCTTCTTCTTCTGGTACCACGGCCTGGCCCAGGGCGGGATCGCCGCGGTGAGTCAGTTACAACTCCTGCAGCCGTTCTTTGGACTGGCGCTGGCGGCGAAGCTGCTTGGCGAACAGGTGAGCGTCACCTTGGTGGCAGTAACTGTCGCGGTTGCTGGGTGCGTGATGTGCGCGAAAAGGATGGCGCGAGCATCGCCGGCCGCAACACCCGCTCCGCAGTTAGCGGATTGACATCCAGGCTCCTGCGGCGGGGACGGCGCATCGCGCAATTGAAGGTACTCTACAGAGCCTCGTCACGCGTTGCGCGACGGTCAGGAATGTCCTTTATCCAGATGGCCTTGAGCTTCATCCGGCCATGCTTTCTCGAATTCCACCCCGTTGATGCTCGGAAGAATATCGACCATCGCCGGCGGTGTACCCATCCGGAAAAAGGCGCCGGGTTCCGTGAAATCCCGCGGCGTGAGTCCGCTTACCGGTGCTCCGAATTGCGCCAGCGCCGCAAATACCGCTTTGCTGTTCTCGTCATCTGCGCTGACCAGAATATCCAGAACCTTGGTCGCGCGTGGCTGGGCGTGGAACGAAACCGCGTACCCGCCGACGATCAAGTACCTAACGTTGTGCGCGTTTAAGGCGGACAAGAGTTCTTTGAAGTCTTGGAACATCGCGCGTGTGCCTGGTCAACCCGTACAGCGCCATCGTGAGCTCGCTCACAGCGCGAATTCGCTCGCCCGGCGAAACGCGCTGCCACGCCCCGTACTCGCCTGCTTTCATCGCTTCCAAGCTGTCATACCGTCGAATCGTCTTATCCATGATGCAACCCTAGCATACTCCCTGCTAGCGCGATCGATCGGATTGGTCGAGTAGGCATTGTATGCGGCACTACGCCCCAGGGTGCCCTGCAGTCGCAGCTGCCATGACGGCGTCGCACCGCACATCCAAAAGGGCGACTCTCATTCCTTTGCGTGCGAGTGCTTCAGCCAGCGCCAGATCAATGCCCGATGCTGCGGTGATCACGGCCACCCGGTCCCGAAACATGTCCATGCTGCCCGCCTTTCGCTCTCCGCTTCAGTGCGGAGCACAGTTCTCATTCGACATATGGCGCCCCCTCGCCTCGCTGTGAGGCGAGGAGCCCCCGCTTTCCGCTGGTAATGGGGATCAGGGCACACTGCACTGCGTCGACGGCAAACGGCGACAGCCTGAGACGGACCTTCGTCGTAACAGCGGCAAGCCGCGCCCAGGGCGGGGACACAAGAGGACGCAAGCTCAGGCGAGGTGGCAGATTCCCCTCGCCGGCCCGTGTACATCGAGTGCGCGATCCGGCTGTCACGAACATGGGTCGTCAATAGAACTCTCGTCACTTCCGGGGAAGAGTCAATGGCACCTGCACCATCGGGGTCTCCGATCTCCGCACCTGCCGCGCATTTGGCAAATCCAGAGGCCGGCCCCTTCATGTTGACGCTGTGCAGCCTGGCTCCGAGTGCAGAGCCGCACGGTACGACCGCAACGCCCGGCCGGATTCCCGCGCCTGTCGCCGCCGAATCGCTGACCGATACACAGGTGCTGACCGTCCTCGAAACGCGCTGCAGCTCTCCTGGTCAGGAGCGTCGCGCCGCCATCGTCGGCGCCGAAATCTCGCTGCTGCGGCCCGAAGACACGCATACCCGGCAAGTCATCAAGGAGGCCGTCGTCCAGGGTGCGCCGGTCTGTTTTGCGGTGCAGCTCCTCTGGTCTGCCGAGCCGATCGATCTGACCAGCGTGCCCACGGTCTCCATTTTCCGTGCCTATACGCTCTATGTGACCAGAGGTCAGCGTGACGGGCGCTCCTGGTATTGCCTTCGCCTGGGACTCTTCGGCGATGCGATTTCCGCTAAGCAGGTTGCGTATTTCGTCCGTTCGAGCTTCACATCCGTGGCCGTGCTGCCCGTGACGGAGCAGGAGCGCGCACTGGCGAACGAGACCGCCGTAGCCCCGGCCAGCCTTGCAGATCCGTTCCGACAGACCCTCGATCAGGCGCTGACTGCTGATCAAAGGCGCTCTCCGGCCGCTTCGAATACCGTACAGCCCCAGGGTGTCGCAAAGGCGCCTGGCGCCAGCAGGTCCGCATCCGATCAGCGCGTGGCACCGCCGGTAAAGTCACCTTCCGTGAGCTCGTCGCGTCCTGCCCACCGTCCGGGCGGCACTCTTGAAGAGTCACTCGACATGCTGGCTGCGAGCGAAATCTGGGAGAGCGAGGAGTCGATGACCGAGACCGGCGTTCGGCATCTGAACGTGCAGGTTCAAAAGGCCAAGGGCCGGCGGTCCTAGCGGCTGGCGCCCGCATCGAACTTGCCGCATACCGCGCGCGCAGATTACGCTTGACCTGGCGATTGCGGGGGGTGGACCGCACGGAGAGCGCACATGGTCAAGCAGATCCGGTGGGTCAGGATCATCGTTGCGGCCGTACTTGTGGAAGTCGTGCTGCTCGCCATAGCGATACCCCTGAATATGTCTGCGAACGGGCGAGCGCTCCTGCTCGTGCTCGTCATTCCGCTGTGCGTGGTTGGAACCTTCATCGGCGGCTGGTGGACGGCGCGAAAGGCCGGCGGACTGTTCCTGCTACATG
The DNA here is from genome assembly GCA_964563075.1 of uncultured Steroidobacteraceae bacterium. GTDB lineage: Bacteria > Pseudomonadota > Gammaproteobacteria > Steroidobacterales > Steroidobacteraceae > 13-2-20CM-66-19. Next base: position 20,270 of record CAZLYG010000017.1, read on the forward strand.
GACTTCTCGTGGGCGTCGTTGCAGCGCTCATCTACGGGGTGCTCACCTGGAAGGTGAGCCTTCCAGCCTCCTATATCGTCGCGAACTATCTGAAATTGCCCGCAGCGGCGGCGGGCGCCGTTACTGCTCAATGGTTGCGCCGGACCAGACCGAAGGCCGCCTGAGCAGCGGGCCCGCCCGAGGTATCCATGGTGATCCCGACCGACATCTTCACTGAGGCCTTTCGCACCGACTATTATCGGATCGACATCACTTTCAACGCGGACGGCAGCTGGAGTTACGAAACGCGCACCGATCTGGCGGTCAGGGGTAAACCATCGCCCTTCAACCACCGCGACACCAATACGTTGCGCCGCATCGGGGGGCCTGTGCCTAACCCGCTCGTGGGTTTGCTGGACAAGGAAAAAACGCCAGCGTAGCCCTACTTCGCCCAGGCAACCTCGTGGCCATTCCAGGGGAGCTGCATGGACTTGAATGGTTTCATGTCGGTCTGGATCCTGACGAGCTGCTCATACTGGTTGAATCCCAGCTGCAGGTGGATGCTGGAGTCGCGGTAATAACGGCAAATCCGGTTCTTCACCGGGAGTGCGGCCAGGAGAACGGGACCCCCGGGGCAGACCACAGCATCCCTCAAAGGCCAGTGCTTACACAGCTCTACGCTGATCTCGCTGTATGAAATCCCCTGTGCTACCAGGTACGCCTGCGCCTCGCTCAGCGTGCTCATTTTTGAGCGCTGTCCTTGAAACGCGGCGGTGGTTGCGTCGAATTCCGCGTTACAGGCACCGTTGGTGAAGAACGGCGGAAACAGCGATATCAAGGCACAAGCAAGCAGCAGGTTGACGAACACGCGCCGTAGCATGCGGATCTCCGTTTCGATACCACGGCCGCGCGAGACGGTTAGGTTGCGGCGCGTGCGCGGTGCGATATTAGCGTGAGATGCACCGCTGTGCTCGTGCCCTTGATCGACGTTGGTTCCCGCACGGCACATCTCCAGTGGCCCCGATGACCACACAGTGGCGCATTGCGCAAGACTGTGCCATTCCGGTTGGGCAGGTTACGCGACAGTCGCAATCAACAGCCTGGCGTGCACAACCTTCATGCCACATCGTGACCCGGTGGTGGGATCTCTACCGGTGCGTAGTGGTCCAACCACATGACGTCACGACCGGTCCCATCGGTGAGGCGTGCGAGGCCTTCCGAGTAACCGAGGAGATACACGAGCGGGGGCAATCGCGCTGACGACACCGGCCGAGCGCGTCAGCTCCGAATCAACGACGCGTCCCTGACGAGCCACGAGGTCCGCCTTGACCGTCTCGAGGTCCGAGGGGCGGCAGCGGACTCGCACCACCATGTACGGCTGCTCGAGAGTCACACCGCGATGATAACGGATGGTTGCAGGGCCGATACGGATCTGCGCGCCGTAAAAGTCCCGCAACAGCTCGAGCGGGCTCTCCAACGCTGCTTCCGTTTCGGCGCGTAACACCAGCCCTGCGTGAGTCGCCTCCAACTGGACGTCCATTGATTCCCATAGGTCTGTTCTCCGATAATTTTCATCATCTTCTTCCATCGCGAGAGGGACGGATTGCAGCGATCACGCGAGGGCGTCAGCCACCGTCCTGGGGACTTGTGTGACACCGCGCGTGCAAGGCTGGCGCACGTTCTCGATTCGCAAGCGCCGCAAGCCGCCCGGCATCGCCCACTCGACCTCGTCACCTACGCGGTACCCCAGCAGTGCCGTCCCGAGAGGCGCCAGAACGGAGATACGATCGGCACTTACATCAGCCTGCCAGGGGAATACCAAGGTGACTTCGCGCCGTTTGCCGCTCGTCAGATCGAGCACCGTCGCGTGAGCGTGCATGGTGATCACATCGCTCGGCACGTGCTCGGCCTCCAGGATAAGCGCGCGCTCGAGCTCTGCAGCAAGCCCATCGAAATGGCCCTGATCGCGCACCGCGCTCGAGCCTGCAGCTGCAAGGAGCTCCCGCAGACGCACCGCGTCGTTCTCGGCTACGAAAATCGGCTGATCCCGCATCGTCAGTCTCCTCGGTCAACACCTTTATCTGTCTCTTTCATCACAGATGATGAGTGGCGCATACTGTTATATCAATTCGAATTATTCTGTCGTTCTATTCGAGTTTCTCTAAGTATGTGTTGCGAGTCGATTTTGCAGGAAGCAAGCTCATGATGGCAGCGATCAGGCGGTTGAACTATCAACACCTGCTGTACTTCTGGTCGGTGGTGAAAACGGGGAGCCTGACGCGTGCGTGCGAGGAATTGGCCCTCTCAGCGCCCACGATCAGCGCGCAACTGCGTACGCTCGAAGCGCGCCTCGGTGAAAAACTGCTCGCGAAGGCTGGGCGAACCCTCGTCCCCACTGAGATGGGGCGACTGGTTTACAGTTACGCCGATCAGATCTTCGCACTGGGTCAGGATCTGCTGGAAGCGCTCGAGCAACGGCCGACTGCACGGCCGCTGCGGCTGGTCGTCGGGATCGACGACGTATTCCCCAAGGAGCTCGCGTATCGCATTCTCAGGCCTGCCCTCGCATTGGGGAGGCCCGTGCGTCTGCTGTGCCGCGAGGGCACGCTGGAGCGGCTGGTTGCCGATCTGGCGGCACATGAGATCGACGTGC
>CAZLYG010000018.1:0-1162 GCA_964563075.1 uncultured Steroidobacteraceae bacterium
GGTTTCCGGTTGACGTCTCCACGAGTGCGCAGGCTACGCTCGGCGGCATGGCCGGCAATAACTCCTGCGGCTCGCGTTCCATAGCCTACGGCAACATGGTGCACAACGTGCTGGGCATCAGCGCGTGGTTGTCCGACGGCGCTGAGGTCGAATTCGGTCCAGTGAGCTCGCTCAGCGGCCGCGCCGCGCACATTGCCCGGTTCGTGCGCGGCCTGGTCGATCAGAACCGTGAGGCCCTCGAGGAGCGCTGGCCGAAGGTCCTGAGGCGTGTCGGGGGCTACAACCTCGATCTGTTCGCGCCGCGCGGCCCCAAGCCCTACACCGATGACGGCTCCGTCAACCTGGCGCATCTGTTGGTCGGTTCCGAAGGCACTCTGGCCGTTACGCGCCGCTTGCTGCTGAAGTTGTCACCATTGCCGCGCGCCAAGGTTCTAGGGGCCGTCAACTTTCGGAGCTTTCGCGCGGCGATGGAGGCTGCCCAGTACATCGTCAAGCTGCATCCTGTGGCCGTAGAGCTGCTGGATCGCAACATCATCGAGCTGAGCCGCGCCAACCCCGCCTTCCGCGCCACGATCGAGAGCGCGCTCTCCGGCGAGCCTGAGGCGGTGTTACTAGTGGAGTTCTGCGGCGATGACCCCGAGGCGCTGCCATCCAGGCTGACGGCCCTCGAGGAGCTCGTGCAGGACCTGCCTCTCCCCGGCACTGTCATCCGGATGACGGATCCGCGCGAGCAGAGTCGCCTATGGGAGGTGCGCAAGGCGGGGCTCAACATCATGATGAGCCTCAAGGGCGACGGCAAACCGGTCAGTTTCATCGAGGACTGTGCGGTCCCCCTGGAGCATCTTGCCGACTACACGTCTGCACTGACGGAAGTGTTCGCGCGCCACGGCACGCGTGGCACCTGGTATGCGCACGCGTCGGTAGGCACGCTCCACGTGCGTCCGATTCTCGACATGCGTGTCGGCGGTCCTCAGGGTGGCACGGCCAAGATGCGGGCCATCGCGGAGGAGGCCGCCGATCTGGTGCGTCGCTATAAAGGCGCCTATAGCGGCGAGCACGGCGATGGACTGTGCCGGGGCGAATGGATCGAGTGGCAATTCGGGCCGGCGCTCAACCAGGCGTTCCGCGCGATCAAGGCGCACCTCGATCCCATCGGTCTGCT
>CAZLYG010000018.1:1172-22689 GCA_964563075.1 uncultured Steroidobacteraceae bacterium
GGGCAAGATCGTCGATCCGCCCCGGATGGACGATGTCTCCCTCCTGCGCTTCCCGCCGCCATCGGCTCCGCATCCCTACCGGACGATGCCACTGCAGTCGCAGCTCGATTGGTCCGCGTGGGACGTGCAGAACGATCCGGCGACCGAGCGGATCACCGCACCGGGGACAGGCGGCGACACCACCGGCGGCTTCGCAAAGGCCGTCGAGATGTGCAACAACAACGGCCACTGCCGCAAGTTCGACGCGGGCACGATGTGTCCCAGCTATCGCGTGACTCTCGATGAGCAGCATCTGACACGGGGCCGCGCCAACACTCTGCGCCTGGCGCTGTCCGGGCAACTCGGCAAAGACGCCTTCACTGGCGCTGCCGTGCGCGACACGATGGATCTGTGTGTCAGCTGCAAGGGATGTCGACGCGAGTGCCCGACTGGCGTGGACATGGCGCGCATGAAAGTGGAGTTTCTCGCTCATTACAAAGCCACCCACGGCTACACTGTCCGCGACCGCCTGATTGCGCATCTGCCCGACTACGCCGCTGCGGCGGGCCGCTTCGCGTGGCTCCTCAATCTCCGCGACCGTATTCCTGGTGCCGCATGGCTGAGCGAGAAATGTACAGGCCTCGCCGCACGCCGCCCCTGGCCTCAGTGGCGAGCGGACTCGTTCTTCGCCTCGGGCGAGCGGCAGCTGTTCGCATCTGCGCAGGAAGTGCTTGCGCAACCGGCGCGCGGGGTGGTCCTGTTTGTTGACACGTTCAACGGGCTGTTCGAGAGCGAGATCGCGTACGCGGCCGCACGCGTCCTGGGGGCGGCAGGCTATGCCGTGCATACGTTGCGTCGCGACAAAGGGCACTTTTGCTGCGGTCGTACCTTCCTCAGCGTCGGCATGGTCGAGCAGGCGAAGGCGAGGGCGGGTGAGCTGCTGGATGCGCTGCTCCCGTTCGCGCGCGCCGGAGTGCCGATCGTCGGCCTCGAGCCCTCCTGCCTTTTGAGCTTGCGCGATGAAGCGCTGGTGATGCGACTCGGTGAGCGGGCTGCGATTGTCGCACGACAAGCGTTGCTCTTCGAGGAGTTCATCGTGCGCGAGGTGCGTGCCGGCGGATTCACTCTCGAGCTCAATCCCGCCGACGCTCCCATCGCGCTCCATGGCCACTGTCATCAGAAGGCATTCGGCGCCATGGATTCCATTCTGAGTGTATTGGCCCTCATCCCCGGGGCGAACGTTCGGGCCATCGAGGGCTCTTGCTGCGGCATGGCGGGTGCATTCGGTTATGAAGCCGAGCACTACGCGTTGTCCATGCGCATGGGTGAGCTCAGTCTGCTGCCCGCTGTGCGCACAGACAGCAGCGCGATCGTCGTGGCCGATGGTACGAGCTGCCGGCGACAGATACTCGACGGCGCGCAGCGCCAGGCGCTGCACGTCGCCGTGCTGTTGGATCGCCTGCGGAAGCGGGCGAGCTGAATACCCGCGCGCTTCGAGGCGTCAGCTCTTCTTCTTGTGTGCGTCGAAGAAGTCGAAAATCTTCTCGATCACCGGCGGCTGAGCCCAGGCATCGATGTGGGTACCGCCGATCACCGGTAACCAGGTGGCGTCGACGCCTTTGGCCTTGGCGTGATCGACCATCGCTTTGCTGGCGTCGAACTGCATGGTCGTGTCTTTGTCGCCGTGAATCACCAGCACCGGGACTCCCTTGAGCTTCTCATAAGGGAAGTTCGCATCTTCCAGTGGCGCAGCGCTCGGCGCGATCGCCGCCCAGCGACGCGGGTACTTGGCAGCATAGGCCCAGACCGCGCTTCCGCCCGATGAATTGCCCATGAGGTAGATGCGGTGCCGGTCGACGTTGTATTCCTTAGCCACCAGGTCAGTGACGAACAGCACGTCCTGCTCGGCTCGCTTGAAGTCCTCCGCCGTTGGCGGCGCTTGTGGGGCTGGTGCGCCTGCGCGATCTGGCGCTCCTGCGGGCCTCGGCGGGCGGGGGATCACTGCCATCTTGTACGGTACGTTCCAGCCACCCACTCCCGTGGCGTTGGCGTGATAACCGGTCACCGCAGCGACGATATAACCCCGCTCCTCGGCCGTCTTGGCCAGTGTGGGGTCGGCCTTGGGCCGCTGAAATGCCGCCGTCGAGGGCTGGCCGGCGCCGTGGGTGACGATCACCAACGGCAAGCGCGTACCTGGAGTCCACTTCATGGGCACGTACAGGTGATAGGCGATCTTCTCCCCCGTACCGGGGAACTCGTAGCTGCGATCCTGCTCGCCCTTGCCCTGATACTGCGGACTCTTCGGGTCCGGCACCGGTGCGGCCCGGGAGCTCGCGGCGGCCACCGTGACGCCTGCGCCGAGCAGCAGCGCGCAGCAAACACTCAATGACGCTTTCATAGACCCCCGACGCGATTGTTCGATGGAGCTAGGTACTCTGACCACCACCGCTGTGTCAAACGACGCTTCGAGCAGAACGGCGCTCGCACCGCGACGTGGACATCCCAACGAAGGCCGGTGCGCAGTGAACAAAGTTCACGCCGGTACGGCATTTCCTCCCGTGCGCGAGGAGCAGAGGATGATTGACACCGAGGGGGCTTTGTATATCTCGACAGGAATCTTTGTGGATCCTGAGTGGTGGCTGACGGTGTAGAAGCCTGCGCGCCAGAGACGCCTGCAACGAACACTGCCGCGCTCGCTGCGAGCGTCAGAATCAGCCGGGCCGCCGTTTATGTCCCTGTCCGTGACATACCGTTATTATCATTGTTCGCGACGCCGCGATTGCATCAGGCCTTGCCGTACGGTGTTCGTGGCGGCATGGGGGTGAGCACCGGGCGATTGCGGATGAACTGCGAGACGATCCATTTCTCGCCGCGGGTCGTCGGGCGACCGGCATGCAACATGCGCAGGTCCGGCCGCATGTCATCCTGCGCATTCACGAAGAATAGCGCGCCACCGCGTGTCCCCTTGTGGCTGATACCCAATGTCGGGAAGTTGGTTTCCCCGCCGTCATAGTCATCGTTGAGATAGACGAGGAATGTCAGAACACGCTGCCCGTTGCGGGCGATCTCGGCGGCGTAGTCGGTGGTCTTGGGGTCGACGAAGTCGTAGTGCTGCGTCGCCTCTTCGCCGATCTGGTAGTTGAGTACCGCGGGAGCCTCCATGTGGTTCATCGGTATGCGACAGGCAAGGGACATTCGCGCCTGCACCAGCACGTCCAGCAACTCGACATCCGCCAGGCCGAAGTTGGCCACCGAGTTGGTGCGCGTGCGGCTGGCGATATCCTGCCGGTTGACGGGGTCGTACACCAGGGCCCGGGTCAGTCGGCCGCGAGCACGCGCGATGATCCAGTCGCACACGGCCGGACTGACGAAGGAATCCAACGCCCGGATCTGCGGGTCCGCGCTCAGCTCGCGACTCGGCGCGCTCGTCTGCCACGGCGTGAGCTCGATACTCGCCGCGAGCCGTGACCAGTAGTCGCCGCTCGGCTTCTCCATGCTTGTCGGGGCAGGGGCAAGGGCGTGCAGCTGCCCTCGAGCCGCATCCCAGCCGCGCTCGGCGGCAGTGGCGAGCCAGCGCAGGGCATCGCGCAAGTCGGGCTTGAGGTACAGGCCGAGTGCTGTGAGGGCTGCGATGCGCGCGGCGGCCTCGGCGTCGCCCCGATCGGCGGCGTCCAGCAGGAAACGGGCCCCTTCGGCTGCCAGCATCGGTGCCCGATCACCGGCCAGCAACCGCTTCCCAAGCTCCCGCATGCACGCCAGATTGCCTGCACTGGTACCGCGTGCCAGCGCGTCGATCGCCTCGCGATGGCGACCGGCTGCATCGTGCTGGGCAGCAAGCTCGAATTCCGCAGAGCGGGTGGCGGGCGGCATGGCTCAGCTTAAAAGCGAAGCGTGCTTCCGAACAAGCGTCCGCTGCATGGATGCTCGGGCTGCAGCGAGCGCCGCTCGGTCCCCGAGCTGCGGTTATGGAGCACTGCAGCACTGGCGCGTGTCACGGGTTTACCTTTATCTTGTTGATCTCTACCGCATTACTTCGGAAGCGCGCGCACACGATGGGGAGGCGTATCCGTTTCGGGCTTTGCTGGACCCTGGCGTTCACGGCCTCGTGCGCCCTCGCGTCAGGGGCGACCTCGAGCGGCCCGACCGCGCTCGCGGCTGACGGCGGGACCCCGCATGACTTCTCCATGCTGCAGAAGTACTGCAGCAAATGTCATAACACGGAGGATTGGGCGGGAGGAATCGCATTCGAGACCCTCTCACCGCAGGAGATTCCGCAGGATGCCGAAACCTGGGAGAAGGCCGTGCGCAAGCTGCGCGGCGGTCTCATGCCCCCGGCGGGCAATCCCCAGCCCGATCGGACAATGAAGTTGGCGTTCGTCGACTGGATCGAAGGCACCATCGACAAAGCAGCGCTGCCGCATGTGGACCCGGGCCGTGTCGCGCTGCATCGGCTCAATCGCAAGGAGTACGCCAACGCGGTGCATGACTTGCTCGACGAGGACGTCGATGCACGCGATGTACTGCCGCGCGATGACTCCAAGGACGGTTTCGATAACATCGCCGGCACCCTGCAGGTATCACCATCCTTCCTCGAGGAATACCTTGCCGCCGCGCGCAAGGTAGCCAAGGAGGCGCTGGGAGACGCGCATTCGCGGCCGGTCGGCACGACCTACACCGACACGGGCAAGGGCAACCAGTTCTTCCGCGCCGAGGGGATGCCGCTGGGTACGCGCGGCGGCATCGTAGTCGATCACGATTTTCCGGCCGACGGCGAATACGTCATCAACATCGCCAACATGGCGCAGGCGCTGTGGGTAACCAACCTGGAGTTCGAGAACCAGGTCATCGTCACGCTGGACCGCCGCAAGATCTATGAGACCTCGATCGGCGGCGAGGCCGACATGAAGGCCATCGACCAGCTGCAGGATCCTGCGGTCGATGCCATCAACAAGCGCCTGAAGAATATCCGCTTCACCACCACCGCCGGACCGCATCAGATTGCGGTGACGTTCCGCCAGCGCAGCTACGCGGAGTCGGAAGGGTGGCTCCAGTCCAATGTCCCCGGCGGTGGCCAGGAGCACGTGTTGCGCGTGAGCTCGTTCGAAGTGCGCGGCCCCTTCAAGGCCACCGGAGTGAGCGAGACGCCCAGCCGACGCAGGATTTTCAGCTGCTATCCGACCAGCGTGGAGCAGGACTCTGCCTGTGCGCGCGAGATCGTACAGCGACTGGCAGAACGGGCGTTCCGGCATCCGGTTGCCGCCGACGACGTTGCGGATCTGATGCAGTTCTATACGGCCGGCAGCAAGACCGGCGGCTTCGAGACGGGCATCCGCGAGGCTGTCACGGCCATTCTGGCGGATCCGGAGTTCCTGTATCGCGCCGAGCTGCCGCCGCAACCGCTCGCCGCCGGCGGCGTGTTCCGACTGAGCGATATCGATCTGGCCTCGCGGCTCTCCTTCTTTCTCTGGAGCAGCCTGCCCGACGATGAGCTGCTGCGAGTCGCCGAGCAGGGGCAGCTGCATGAGCCGGACGTGCTGCAGCGCGAGGTCCGGCGGATGCTCGCCGATCCGCGCTCGGAGACGCTCGCCTCCAACTTCGCCTTCCAGTGGCTGAACATGGCGAAGCTGGCGGAGATTCAACCCGACCCGGCGATCTTCCCCAACCTCAACGGCGACATCCGCAACGATTTCCGCGAAGAGCTGCGCTTGTTCATCGACAGCACGTTCCGGGAGAACCGCAGCGTGCTGGATCTGCTGAGCGGCGACTACACGTATCTGAACGAACGGCTCGCTTTGCTCTACGGTATCCGCGATATCAAGGGTGCACAGTTCCGGCGTGTACAGCTGACCGACCCGAACCGTTTCGGACTGCTCGGCAAAGGCGCAGTCCTCATGGTGACCTCGTATCCGAACCGCACGGCGCCGGTGCTGCGCGGGCAGTTCATCCTCGAGCGCCTCATGGGCACGCCTCCGGCCGAGCCGCCGCCTAACGTGGGAACCCTCAAGGAGAACGCGGAAGGGGCGAAGCCGAAAACCATGCGTGAGCTGATGGCGGCGCATCGGCGTGCCACCAGCTGCAACGGCTGTCACGGCCTGATGGATCCGCTGGGATTCGCCCTGGAGCAGTTCGATGCCGTCGGTGAATATCGCACCAAGGACCGCTTCGCGGGCGTGCCGATCGATGCCAGCGGCCAGCTGCCCGACGGCACGGCCCTGAACGGTCCGCAGGACCTGCGCAACGCGCTGCTGCGCCGTCCCGACCAGTTCGTACAGACTCTGACCGAAAAGCTCATGACCTATGCGCTCGGGCGCACCCTCGTGTACACGGACATGCCGGCCGTGCGCGCGATCGTGCACAAGAGCGCCGCCGACGATTACCGCTTCGAATCGGTAATCATGGGTATCGTCAACAGCGCGGCGTTTCAGAGCGAGCGGGCAGCTGCCCCGCCCGCGCTCAAGCAGGCCTCGCTGATGACCCGCTCAGCCGCGGCACCGTAGCAGAGGGACTCCTCGAGGAACCGACCATGTTCATCACACGCAAACATCTCTCGCGACGCACGGTTCTGCGCGGTGCAGGGGCAGTGATTGCCCTGCCGTTGCTCGATGCGATGATTCCCGCTGCCACGGCACTCGCCGCTACGGCAGCCAACGTCAAGCCTAGAGTGGGTTTCGTCTATTTCCCGCATGGCGCGGTGATGGACCGCTGGAAGCCGCAAGCCACTGGCACCGACTTCGTGTTTCCGCAGCTCATCAAGCCGCTCGAGCCCTACCGCAAGCACGTTACCATCGTCACCGGCCTGCGCAACAAAGGGGGCGAAAGCCCAGATCCGCACGGGATCATTGCCGGCACCTGGCTGTCGTGCGTCGGTCCGAGCGATCCGGATCGCACTGGAATTCGTGGCGTGAGCGCGGATCAGGTCGCCGCCAGCCGTATCGGCCAGGACACGGCACTGCCGTCATTGGAGCTCGCCATCGAGAATGAGGGCGGGCTGATGTGCGCGCCGGGCGTGGGATGCGGGTTCGCGAGCACGGTGGCGTTTCGCACCCCGACGCAGCCTCTGCCGATGGAGAACGATCCCCGCAAGGTGTTCTATCGCTTGTTCGGACAGGGCGATACCGCGGAGGAGCGTAGTGAGATCGTCACGGAGACCGGCAGCCTGCTCGATCATGTACAGGAGAAGGCGCAGCGCCTGGGTCGCGAGCTCGGCCCCGCCGATCGCGCGATGCTCGCGGACTATCTGGACTCCGTGCGCGAGCTCGAGCGCCGGGTGCAGAAAGTACGCGAGTCCGCCGCCAACAGCGACGTCAAGCTGCCCGATGCGCCTCTGGGGATACCGGCGGACTTCGCCGAGCATCTGCAGCTCATGTTCGACATGATCACGCTGGCCTGGCAGTCCAACAAGACCAACGTGGCGACCTTCATGATGGCGAAGGAAGTCAGCATGCGCACCTATAACCAGATCGGTGTGCCGGACGCTTTCCATCCGTTGTCGCACCACCAGAACGACCCCGCGAAGCTCGACCGGCTGTCCAAGATCCAGACGTATCACACGCAGCAGTTCGCAGGCTTCGTGAAGCGCCTGTCGCAGACACCCGAGGGCGACGGCACGCTGCTCGATCACTCGTTGATCCTGTTCGGCAGCAACATGAGCAACAGCGACAAGCACAACAACGACCCGCTGCCCTCGGCCCTCATCGGCCATGCGAGCGGGCGCGTCAAGGGCGGTCAGCATCTGCACTACCCGCAGGACACGCCGCATGCCAACCTGCTGCTGACCATGCTGAACCGCATTGGCGTGCCGCTGGAGAAATTCGGCAACAGCACGGGCGCGTTCGCGGAGGTCTGATGCGCGTCTTTCGTCGCCGCCGGGCGCCTGCGGCCACCTCGGCGCCAGCCGGCACTGCGGTGCTCGCGGGCACTTCGGCGCTTGCCGGCATTGCGGCGCCAGCCGGCACCGCAACACTCGCGCGGCCTGCCGTTTCGGCCGCGGCGCATGCCGGCGTTACGGCGCGGCCTGCCGTTTTGGCGTTCGTCGCCGTACTTCTGGCCGTTGGCCTCGCGCCCATGACGGCCCACGCGGCCGACTCGCCGGGCGCTACCACGCGGGCACCGGGGGACACCCCCGGGCTGCAGCTCATCCGGGCCGCTGAACGCGACGATCTGAAGACCGCCATGGACCTGCTGCGCTCCGGCGCGGATGCACGTACGAGCGATGTGGATGGGACGACGGCCCTTCACTGGGCTGCGCATGCCGGTGATGCGCAGCTCGCGCACGCTCTGCTGCGCGCCGGGGCGGATCCCAAGGCCCGGAACGACTATGGAGCTACCCCCATGTCGGCGGCCGCCGAAGTCGGCGCGACGGCCGTCTTGAAGGAACTGCTGGACGCGCATGCGGATGTGGAATCTCCCAACTCCGAGGGTCAGACGGCGCTGATGGTGGTCGCCAGGACCGGTCGACTGGATGCGGCGGAGTTGCTGCTGAAGCACGGTGCCAAGATCGACGCCCGGGAGCAGTGGGGTGGCCAAACCGCGCTGATGTGGGCCGCCGCCCAGAGTCAACCGGAGATGGTGCGCCTGCTGATCAAGCACGGCGCGGACGTGAACGCCAGAGCCACTTCAAGAGACTGGCAGCGGCGTGTCACCGCGGAAGGTCGTCCCAAGGATATGACTCACGGCGGACTGACTCCGCTCCTCTACGCCGCACGGGAAGGTTGCCTGGCCTGCGTCCGCGAGCTCGTCGGTCACAAGGCGGATCTGAACCGTTGGGACCCCGACGGCATCACGCCTCTGGTGATGGCGCTCCTCAACATTCACTGGGATGTCGCGCGCTATCTGATTGAGGCCGGCGCGGACGTCAATCTCTGGGACATCTACGGCCGCACGCCACTCTGGTGCGCCGTCGACATGAACACTCTGCCTCACGGCCGCCGCATCGACCTGCCCGCGGTCGATGACACGACCGGACTGCAGATCGTGCAGATGCTGCTGGACAAGGGAGCGAATCCCAATGCACAGTTGAAGCTGCGGGCGCCGCATCGTCAGGTGGCCTTCGATCGCTACACCGAACCGATGCTCAACGTGGGGGCGACTCCGCTGTTGCGCGCGGCCAAGGCCGGTGACGTCCCCGTCGTGAAGCTGCTCCTGGAGCATGGAGCGCTGCCTAACCTGCCCAATTTCAACGGTGACACCCCGTTGATGGCCGCTTCCGGCAAGGACTGGATCAATGCCCCGACGCGGGGAGCGTTCTTCACAGAAGACGAAGCTATCCAGGTTTACACGTTGCTGCGCGCCGCCGGAGCGGACGTGAAGGCACGAACACACTTCAACCAGACGGCGCTGCACAGCGCCGCCCTGCACGGCTGGAATGAGATCGTCAAGCGTCTGGTCGCCGACGGCGCCGATGTCGATGCCCAGGATGACAACACCCTCACGCCGCTGGACTTCGCGATGGGGCGCATTCCCAAGGAGTTCAATGCGATTGTGGCCGTGCCGCGCCCGGATACGGCCGCGTTGCTGAAGTCGCTGGGAGCCAAGCTGGAGCATCCCAATCTGCCCCCGTGGCCGGCTGCCTCGACGCCGAAGATCACGGCGTGGATACCGGATGACAAGGCGCTGATTCCGCCGCAGTAGCGGCGGCGCGGAGCTGCTTCGCGTTTCACGCCGCGTGACCCGACGACGGCGTACCGCTTACGCGTTCGCCGCGTAGTGTCCCCACAGGCTCCGGTAGGATCGTTCGACGAACGCGTCCGGATTGCCCCACTGCGACACGAATTCCTTCGCGGGCTGCGTCGCCACGATCTCATCGCCGCCCACGCCTTTGAGGAGCGACTGGACGAGCCGGTCGTAGATGGTGAAGTACATCTTGCGGTGAATCTGCAGATCCGCGCGGGTGAGCAGGGGACCGTTTGCCGGGACGATCCGCGTATCGGGGCCTGCCACCTTCAGGAGCTTGTCATAGCCGGCGACCAGCCCGGCAATCCAGCCGCCGGTCTTGTAATCCATGAGCGGCCAGCCCGCGTTGGAAACGACGCCACCCGCCACCAGCAGCTTCTGATCGGGGAAGTGCACATAGATGTCGCCGTCGGTGTGCGCCTGCTGCAGATAGCCGTAATCGATTCTACGGCCATACGTGAGGGTGTCAGTCGTGTAGGTCGTCCTGGTCGGCCGCGCCTTCGGGGGGAGGGGGCCGTACAGCTGCGGCAGCCAGTCCGTCTCGATCGGCCGGCTCAACCACAGGCGGGTATTTTCATGGGCCACGATGAGCGCGCCGTCCTTGCCCAGCCGCTCATTGGACCCGGTTTGCTCCGGATGCCAGTGAGTATTGAACAGCACGTGAACACGGCGAGCGCGGGTAGCCTCGAGCGCAGCCTTCACCAGCTGCGAGGAGTGGGCCGCCAGCCCGCCGTCGACGAGCAGGGCGCCATCGGGCCCGTCCGTCGCGAGCACGTTGCAGCCTGCGCCTGTGATCAGGAACAGGCCATCGCCAAGAGAGGTCGTCGCCAGAGAGAGCGGCGGCTCGTGCGCCACGGCCGCCGTCGAACCCGTCAGCAGAGTACCTAGAGCCGCGGCTGCGCATCCCTCGAGGAAGTCGCGGCGTGCAAATCTTCTCATCCGCTCGAGTATAGCGCCCCCGCTCTTGCGAGCGGGGGCGCTGTCCGTCGTCTCCTTCAGAAGCTCGCCGACATGCCTACGTAGAAGCGCCGTCCCAGGATGTCATAGAGACCGGGGGCGGTCGCATCGGTGTTGGAGTCGACACCCGGCTGGGCACCCACGACCAACGGCTGCTTGTCCAGCAGGTTCTCTATGCCGAACCGCACGCTGAAGTTGCCGAAGTTGTACGAGGAGAACAGGTTGAACAGGTCGTAGGACGGTTCACCCTGGATCGTGCTCGTCGGCGAGGTCGAATACGCCGCCGCGTGGATGCTCGAGCGGTGTTCCCACTCCACCCCGCCCGTCAACTGCTGCCAGGTGTACTGGACATGGCTGAGAGCGCTGTATTCGAACAGGCCGCCGACGGCCGGCAGGCCACCACCGCCGGCAATTCCCTGGACCGGATCCAGCGTCCCCTTGGCGTTGACGAACGGCGCCGAGGGTGCAGTCTGGTACTCGTACTCGAACAGGTAGTTGATCGCGGTGCCCATGGCGATCGTGCCGGGTCCCAGGTCATGTGCCCAGTTGATGTTCACGTCCAGGCCGCGGGTCTTGAGCTGCCCGAGGTTGGAGAAGAGCGACACCACCCAGGCGCGGTCACCCGTGAACGGGTCACGGTGGATCAGCTGGCAGTTCGGATTGTTGACGTCGTAAGTCGGATTGCTCGTGCCGTTGTAGTTGAAGCAGTTGTTGTACACCGTGATCGAGGACTCAGGCGCGATCGTGTCCGAGATGTTGATGTGGTAGTAGTCGACCGTGGCAGTCAGGCGGCTGATGCCGAAGGGCTCCGAAATCACCGTGCCGATGGTGTAGGTGCGGCCGGTCTCGGGCTTGACCTTCGGGTTGCCGGTATCCTGCTCGATCTCCAGCGGGAAGAACGCCGGCGACTGGCGGTGCCAGCCATCGGGGCCGTTCGGCGTACTGAAGGTCTGGGTGTTGAACTCGGAAGTCATGTTGCCGATGATCGCCTCGCACAAGGCCTGCACCTTGGCGCGATTCGGATTGCTGGCAACGTTACCCCACGGTGACAAGGTCGTCGAGGAGCACGGATCCTCCTGCGGGAAAGATACCACCTGCTGCGTCGGACCCGTGTACAGCTCGGCGACGTTCGGCGCGCGGGTGGCGGCCTGGAAACCGCCGCGGAACGACACCGAGTCGAGCGGCTTCCAGGTGAGCATGGCCATCCAGGTGTTGGTGCTGCCGGCGGTGTTGAAATCCGACCAGCGGTAGCCGAGGTCCAGATCGAGCCGGTGGATGACCGGCACCAGCAACTCGGTGTAGATCTCCTTCACGTTGGTGCCGCCGCGGGTATTGTTGGAAGGGAACAGGCCAACCGGGTTGTCCTCGATGTCGCCCACCACGTTGCCCGGCGTGTACGTCAGGTCATCGCTGCGGTAGTCGGAGCCCAGCGCGAAGCGCAGGTCACCCGCAGGCAGCGGCAACAGCGCGCCCTGGAGCGTGCCCTCGATGATGTTCTGGCGGATGTTCTCCTCGCTCTTCATCAGGTCGTTGACGCTGTCCAGGCAAGTCGGGTCCGGCGTGAACTGCTGGAACACCGGCAGGCCGGTGGAGCAGGTGATGCCGTAGCCGGCGGGCGTGCCCGGGGGGCCGGCGACGTTGGCGCCCTTGCCGAAGTCCGGCAGCGATACCAGGTACTGATAACGCTGCAGCGAGGGCAGGCCGTTGTAGTCGTCCTGGATGTGCGTGTTGCCGCGGGAAGCGTACACATCCCAGCTCCAGTCCTTGAAGGGGAGCTTGCCCTTCAGGCCGACGGTACCTTGCCAGACGTCCGTGGAGGCGTCGACCGTGATCGGACCCTCCCAGTTGGTGTTCTCGTACAGCGTCCAGTTGGCGTTCGGATTGGGGCGTGAATTCAACAGCGTGACGAGCGCCGGCGGCAACCACGTGTTGTCATTCGCGTAGCGCGGAATCGGTGCACCCCAGATCGTGATCGCGGGTGCATAGCCGGCGGCCATGCTCGGCGCGTCGATGTTGCTGTAGTTGAATTCGGCGTACGCGCTGATGTTGTCATTGAACTGGAAGGTCCCGCGACCATAGAACGAGTGACGCTGCAGCGGCGTGGAGACCCAGCCGCCGGTGAAGAACTGGTCGAGCTGGCCGTTGCTGTCCAGCTTCACCATGTTGTAGCGCCCGGTGCCGGGGGACAGCAGCGCGCCGTCGTAGCCCACGCCGCCCGCCTGGATGAAGGGCGTGCCATCGGCATTGAAGTTGATTTGCGTGCCCGGTCCCACCTTGCCGGCGGGCAGTTGCGGGAACAGCCCGTTGAGTGCCGCCTGAGAGGGCTGGTTGCCTGCGGTCGGCGCGTAGCCCGGGGCATTGAGGAAGCCGCCGCTCGGATTGTTCGGGTCCGCCCAGCCTTTCTGGTAGAACGAGCGCGAGCTGGCGAACACCGGATCGCGCCTGTTGAATTCAATGCCGAGCATGACGTTGCCCTTGCCGTCCATGCCGTTCATGCCCATCAGCGCGCTGATCTTGGTCTCGGCGCCGCCGCCGTGCTGGGTCTGGCTGCGCTGCACGTCGACATCCAGGCCCTGGAAGTCGTCCTTGAGCACGTAGTTCACGACGCCGGCGATAGCGTCGGGACCATACACCGCCGAGGCGCCGCCGCTGATGATCTCGACGCTCTTGATCGCGAGCGTCGGAATGGTGTTCAGATCGACTGCCAGATTGCCGTTGCCAGGTTGCGGGCGCCGTCCGTTCACCAGCACGAGGTTGCGATTGGTTCCCAGGCCGCGCAGGTTCACGAGCGCCTGGCCCGGGCTGCTCGTCGGCGAGGATTGGTCACCGGAGGTGAACTGCGACTGCGACGGCACGAACTGCGGCATCTTGTTGAGAATCGACTCGGCGCCCGTGGAGCCGGTGTTCTGGAAGGCGTCCGAGGATACCGTGGTGATCGGGCTGGGCGCGGTCATGTCCCGGCTGCGCGCAATGCGCGAGCCCGTGACGGTCACTTCAGTGAGCGCCTCAGGTTGACCGGTCGCGCTCGGTGTTTGATCCTGCGCAACGGCACGCTGCGGTGCCGCTGTCCCCCAGATCGCGGTGGCCACTGCTGCGGAAATCAGCCAGCGCGTGATGTTGGTGCGCGGCAGGCGCGGCGTTTCCGCCACGTTCTTGATGGTCATGCACTCCCCCCTCTCGCGTGTGCCCGACGAGCCGCGTCCCGTGCGTATGAGCCGGACAATTGTTGAGTTGTGTCGGCAAGCCAAAACGAAGTGTGTGAGCGGGGTGGGAGTCTGCTCTGAGCAACCCTTCAGGGTCAACAGGGAAAATTCAGCTTGTTCGCAAGGACGCGGGGCGCGCGACCCCCTGTCGCGGGCGCGCTACAGCAATCGGAAGCATGCATATCTTGATCGGCGCGAAAATAAAGAGCATGCTTCGGATTGGTGCCACGACGCCGCCCTGTGCGGCGCGCGCCGTATCGAGGCCTTCGCCTCTGACGTAGCCGCGGCCGCCGAGCTCGAGGGGTGCTCCAATGGCACGTCGGGTCGTGGCCCGCCGGGGCCGCTGCCAGCGCGCGCCGCGCGTGCTGGCCTCGTGGCTCTCAGGAGCCGGGTCCCGAACCCCAGCCCGAGTGCTGCGCGAACTGGCGCGTGCGCGAGAACGCGTCGATCTGCCGGATCAGGCCGTTCTGCACCTTGAAGAACTCGATCGCGAGCCCGAAGGCGTTCTTGGGAAATTCCTTGGGGGTCATGAAGACGGCGAAACCAAGGACGACGCCGCGCTCCACATCCGCGAAGTAGTAGCGGCGATTCTCCACGATCCAGTACACCGAAGGCTGCTTCATGCCGTTCCCGCAGCTCCACGGGAAGGTCGCCGTGTCGCTGGTGATCGTGCCGGACTCCAGGCGCTGGCACGCAGGCCCCCACGGCACCTCTTTGGTGTCGATGCGCTTGGAGACCGAGTCCCAATACTTGTCCGCGACGGCGAACAGCTCCTCGCGTGTGGAACGCTCCGACTCCGGGATGATGTCGTCCCAGATCCGGTCGGGCTGGTGCAGCGAGCGGATGTTTTCGGCCCCGAATGAGCCGGCGCGCGGCTCCAGATCGAGCTGCTCGAGCTCGGTGATCATCTTGTCCGCCACCTTGATGCGCAGGACGTAATACCACCATTGGTCCCCGGCACCGGCGGGTACCGGCCGCGTGCTCGTGGTTCCCGCAGGGCGTTCGTACGAATTGGTGACGACGCCATAGAACACCGCAGACTCGGTGACCGGGTCGGCGAACACCAGTCGATAAGGAATGCGCCGCGCAGGTCCCCAGACGGGCGATGACTCGATTTTCCCCCGCACGCCGTCGGAGGTGATCTTCGCGTGCGCGGCGATCGGTAATCCGGCGGTGGAGTTCTGCCCGATCGCATCCAGGACCTGATTGAGATCGAGCAGCAGGCAGCGCTTGTCACACGAGGGGTTGGCGACGTTCTCCCGGTTGTAATCCGCCTTGCCTGCCAGTGCGGGTGCGCACAGTACCACCGCCACCAGCGGCAGCCAGCGCGCCGCTACTGGCCCACGCAGTCTCGTTAATGCCATGTGCCATCCCCCCCTTTTTGAGTGTGCACCCGCCATCGGAAGCTTAGACCGGTGCGCGCCGCGAAGTGGACCCCAGGGGGGGCCACTTCGCCATGCATGCCCGTCTTACATCCGGACAGAGCTCACGCGGATGCGCAGGTGGATTTGCCCCAATGTCCCACATCCACTGTGCTGGCCGGTTGTGTGGCGGCCGCGCCGCCGGTTTCCGCTCGATGGCCGCCACTTACTGTGCTGGGCGCGCACCCCAACGCGCCCGCGCAGTGAGTGCCGAACGCGGCTTCAGAATTTTACTGTGACGCCGACACTGAAGCGCCGGCCCAGGACGTCGTAGACCGTCTTGTTGGTGGGCGTGGCACCGGTGAAGTCGGTGTAGTTGGCAACGATGGGTGGCGCGCGGTCGAACACATTCGTGACATGCCCGTACAGCTCGATGAAGGGCCAGCCGCCCCCCGCAGGACGCGTGTATTTGAGGTCGAGGTCGGTGTAGGCCGTGGACGGAATAGTGTTGCGGTCAATGTCGACGCCCTGCGTGTACGTGACGTCGAACACCCCGCGCCCGATGAATCGCTCCTGCACGAGGAGCTGGTACGGACCGTTCGTATAGGTCAGGTCGGAGAACAGCTGAAAGCGCGGCAGGTTGACCCCATCGCCCACCTGGCCGGCATAGTCGATCGTACCGACGGCCTGGTTGGTCACGGAGTTCTGCGCGAGATAACTCCCGACCAGGCGCGCAGCGAAACGTTCCGGCCCGCCTCCCAGGAACCGGATGCCATGCCCGTAGTCCAGCTCCAGGTCCGTGCCGCTCACTTTCGCGCGCGACACGTTCAGGTACTCGTTCTTGACGAAAACCAGTTGCTCGGTCACGGGGTCCCGGGTGATCAGCGAGCAGAACTGTTGCGCGCCGGCATAGCAGTTGTTGAGGATGATCTGGGCACCCAGCTGTGCGATCGCATCCCGCGTGTCGATGCGATACCAGTCGACTGACAGCGACAGGCCGGGCAGGAAGCCCGGCTGCAACACCGTGCCGAGTGTCAGCGTATCGGCCTTTTCCGGATTGACACCGGGGTTACCGGTGGAGAACTGGCTGAGCGTGACGTTGTTGTCATGAAAGAACGGGTCGCGCACGACGACACCGCTCCCCTGGGAGTCGAAGCGCTCGGCGAGATTGGCCGCGCGCGTGTCGCGCGACAGTGTCGCGCGCAGCCGCAGATCATCGACGACCTGCCAGTCGAGCCCGGCCTTCCACGCCCACACGTGGCCACTCCCGGAGTAATTGGCCAGCCTTCCGGCGAGGCTCAGGTTCAACTGCTCGGACAGCCTGCGATTGGCCAGCAGCGGCAGGAGGGTCTCGCCGAAATATTCCGCGACCGAGTAGTCCCCGGCGATGCTCGGGAAAGAGGAGAACTGGTAGACGAACGGGTTGCCTGCGAAGCCTGGCGGGATGCCCTGGATGCCGATCGCCGGCTGGTTCTGCGGAACGAACTCGGTGTAGTCCGGCGGATCCGCGTACTGCTCGAGCGAGTCCCGGCGGTAGGAAGCACCCAGAGCGAGCGACACGGCACCCGCGCCCCAGCCGGGGGAGATCTCGCGATCGGCAGAGGCTTCGGCGAAGCGCTGATGCACGGTCGCAAAGCCGTACTTGTTTCCCAGAACGTAGCGCTCGGCGGCTGCGCTCGCATTACCGGCGCCGAACAGGTCGATGGGCACGCAGCCGTTGGCGGGGTCGTACAGGGTGGAGCGGCACACGACCGCGCCGGTCGCGGGGTCGACGACGGCATCCATCGCGAGCGACAGCCGGTCGGTGCGGATGTAGTTGAGCAGGAATGACTCGCTCTGGTTGCGGCCCTGCTGCACGTAGGCGCCGAAGTTCCAACCGCCCAGCGTGCCCTTCAGTCCTGCCGTATACGACTGCAGCGTGTTGGAGGTCTGGTTGCGCGAAGTGCCCAGGTCCGCGTGACTTGCGAGCCGCGACAGGCCGAAGGAGGGCAGACCCTCCTGCAGCATCTGTTGGCGGATGCTGGCGGGGAGGAAGGCGTTATCCGGGTAGATCGTGGCCTCCCACTGCGCGAACTGCACGGCCCCGATCTCCACGTAGTTGGTCATGCTATGGCCGTAAAGGCCCTGGACATACGCGGTCAGGTTGTCGCTGAGATCGTAGTTCAGATACACGAAGCTGCTGTTGCGCGAGACATCCGGATACAGCGACCCATCGCCGGTACGATCGGCCCAGTAGTTGTCGCCGCTACCGCCGGATTGGCAGTAGCACCCGGTGCCGATGATGGCGGGTTTGCCGGGCACGAACGGGGTCGCCGTGCCGTCAGGCAGGAACATCAGGCGATTCAGCGGAGAACCCGGCGCGTCGATGAGCCCGCCAAAGGTGTATCGGGTCGAGCTGACCTCCGGCAGGGTCAGCAGGCGCGGGCCGGTCCCGGTCGCCAGCCACTGCGGGTTGGTGACCAGGCCCCAGCCCTGAAACCAGTTGCGGTCGGCAAAACTCTCCACGCGTGCGGCCCGATAGAACTCGGTCGTGCCGATGACGTGCAGGCGCTCCCCCATGGGCGTGCCGAAAGTGATGGAGCCGCCGCCATTCGCGTTGTCCTCGCGACTGGTCAGCCCGCCGTTCGCGTTGAGCTGCAGTCCATCGAAATGAGTGTTGAGAATGAAGTTCACGACGCCCGCGACCGCGTCGGAGCCGTAGGCGGCGGAAGCGCCGCCCGTGACGATATCCACGCGCTCCACCAGCGATTGCGGCAGCGTGCTGATGTCAGTAGCTCCAAGGCGGGACGAGGGTGTCACACGCCGTCCGTCCAGCAGCACGAGGGTGCGGTTGATCCCGAGGCCGCGCATGTTGAGAAAGCTCTGGCCCGAGGTCGTGGAGAAGTTGTAGGAATTCTGCGGCGTCGAATTGTTGAGAAACTGCGGCATCTCATCGAGGGCCTCGATCAGGGGACCGGGCTTGATCTGCTGCAGTTGCCGGGCGGAGAGGACGGTCACCGGTGTTGGCGTGTTCATGCCCGTCATGGCCAGTCGCGAGCCGGTGACGACGACTTCGTCTTCGGGCGGGCCCGCGGCACCGGCCGCGGTTTTGGCGCCTCGTTTGCGCATCGCCGGACTCGGGCCCGAGGACTCGGTTCGTTGCGGCCCGGGGGAAGCATGCGAGTCACCGCCCGAGCCGGGACCGCCCCTGCCCGACGCATCGCTGCCCGGGGGTGCTTTGCCGTGTCCGGCTGTGTCGTTCGCCACGGCAATGGTGTGGTCGTTGATCAGCGAGTAGGCAAAGCCGCTCTTGCCCAACAGCTGCTCGAGCGCCTGCCTGAGGGTATAACGGCCGCGCACAGGCCCGACTGTCATCTTGCCATCGGCCGAGTCATCGAAGCGGGCGACCTGCAGGCCGGTCTGTTCGGCCAGTGCCCGCAGGGCGCTATCCAGGGGCTGTCGCGCGATGTCGAATTGGTAGGTCACCGTCGCGTCGGCGGCGCGTGCGGCAGGACCGCACAGGGCCAGCGCGCATGCGAGGACCGCAGCGACGCAAGACAGTCTCACAGCGACCCCCTCATCGTTCTGTGATGCCAAATGCCACGACCGCGTTGCTATAAGACGGGTTGAGGTTTGGGATCGGACCCCTGGATGTAGCGCAGGCGCGACATTCAGGCTGGCGCAGGCGCTGATGCTTGCCCCGCCGATGAGCGAGGGAGTATGCAGGAGAGCTGCGGGAGGATTCCTGCTTTGCGCTAGTGTGCGGAGGCTATCGTGATGTCGCGTCCATTGCGCTCGACGCTCACCGAGGTCATCGACTGCAGGAAGGCGACGAAGGACTCCGGATCGGAGGCGCTGAACACGCCGCTCATGGTCCGCCTCGCCAGGGTCGAGTCCGCGATGTGGATCTGCAAGTGGTTGTAGCGGTTGAACGTTTCGACCACGGCGGCGACGCTGTCATTCTCGAATGACAGGCGTCCTTCGGCCCAGGAGAGCTCCCTTTCCGCGTTGACCTCACGCACGCCCTGCGCGGAACCGCTCGGTGAGACCGTCACCTGCTGACCGGAGCTCACCAGCACCGGTGCCATTTGTGCCCTGGCTGCAGCGGCGGTGCCGGTAACGGCCTCGGGCGCATTCGGCTGCTCGGCGTTGAGGGTCGTGCCCACGAACGGGAAAGGGCGGGTATCGTGAGGCATGACGGCAACACGCCCTTCGGCGACGGTCACCACGATACCCTGGGCGCGATGCTCCACGCCGAATTCAGTCCCCACTGCCCGCACGACGGTGCCACCGGCGCGCACGAGAAAAGGCCGGTTCGGGTTTTTGGCGACGCGGAAGCGCGCCCGGCCACGCTGCAG
This sequence comes from uncultured Steroidobacteraceae bacterium, assembly GCA_964563075.1. Lineage (GTDB taxonomy): Bacteria > Pseudomonadota > Gammaproteobacteria > Steroidobacterales > Steroidobacteraceae > 13-2-20CM-66-19. The sequence goes on from CAZLYG010000018.1 coordinate 20,682, forward strand.
TTCGACCTGACGCAGCTTGCTGTCAAAACGGATGCGCAACCCCGTCTCCGGGTCCACTTGCACGACGCTTCCGTCGGGAAGCGAAAGCTCCCGCCGTTCGCCTTGCCCCGTTGCGACGGTGTAGCTGCCGGAAAGTGCGCTGAGCCACACCGCCACGACCGCTGCGGCCACAGTGGCCAGGGAAACTCCCAGCCAGGTGCGGCGCGGGCGTGAGGTGCGTTGCGCGTCCGAGGGCGGTCGCGGAGGCAGCGGGAAGCTGGTGACGTTGTCCGCGTCACCACCTGGGGCATCGTCACCGGAGAGGCTCGTCCAGCGCTGGAACTGCTCCAGCGCCCCGTGGACCTGCGCAATGCGCAGCATCTCTTCGACGTGCAGCGCCGATTCGCGCAGCCAGTCGACAAACGCAGTCCGCGTCTCCACGGGGACGTCCTCGCCGTCGAGGAGCACCCACCATTCTGCCGCCTCCTCACCTGCGCGCCGGCGCCGCTCACTCGCGTCCATACGAGATCACTCGCAGCAAGTCCGGATTCAGCTCAGCGCGTAACCGTTCGTAGCTTTTCATCAGTTCCCTCTTCACCACCCGTGGTGTCGATCCCAGCCGTCTGGCAATCTCCTCGCGCCCCAACCCTTCAGTAAACTGCATCTTCAGCACCGCCCGCTGGCGCGGACTGAGCGCATACAGCGCTCGCTCGATCTCCGCCTGCGCTTGCGCCACCGCGAAATCCGCCTCGGGACGGTCCTCGGCCGGCAGTCCGTCGAGCCATTCCGACTCGTGCGGATGACGCCGGCGTGCGCGCAGCGCCCACTCATTCGCGACATTGGCCGCCATCTTGAACAGGTAGGCCTGCGGGTATTCGATGAGCTCGGCGCGGTCGTAACGCAACAGTCGCAGGAATACCTCCTGCGCGACGTCGTTGACGTCGGCGGCGGGCACGATGCCCTGTTCCATGAGGAACCTGCGCAGAGGCACGCGCCACTGACGGAACCAGAGCGTCAGACGCTTTGCCGTCTCGTATCCACTCATGGGATGCGGGCGCAGGCAGACATGGTGGTACCTCTCTCCTCGCCCGTTAGACCGGGCTTGGGCCCATGTTGGCCCCTGCGGGGCCCCTACCGGTTGAGGTGGGCTAGTTCTTCTTCTTGCGCAAACGGATGATCAGGTCGATGCCGGCCACTTCGGTGCCCGGTGGCGGCGGCGGCAGGCGGCTGAACTCGACCTCCGGTACCGGCACGTCGATCAAGGCTCCGCTCGAGGTGTCGTGGAAATGGTAATGCGCGTCCACGTTCGAATCGAACCACGCCCGTGAGCCGTCGACGGACAGCTGGCGGATGATTCCGCGGGCCGCGAACAGGTTCAGAGTGTTGTAAACGGTAGCCTTCGAAACACGTGCACCCGAGCTGCGCAGCGTCGCAAGAATCTGCTCCGCAGACAGGTGCTGCGGGGCGCACAGCAGCAGCGACGCGATTCGCACGCGCTGCCCGGTAGGACGGATTCCGCACTCGGAAAGGCGGGCCTGGCACCGTGCGGTGACCATGTCGGACGTCAGGACGTTAGCCTCCATATTGAGGATTATAGGCACAGTTGCGCAGAAATTGCCTGCTAGGCGACCAGCTTGGTCTCCAGGTGCCGTGCCAGCTCGGCGATTGTCGGATAATCGAACAGCTCGGTGAGATCGACATGTCCGGGGTATTCCCGATCGATCTGCTCGTGGATCTCGATCAGCTTCAGCGAGCTGGCCCCGATCTCGAACAGGTTGTCGTGGATGTCCACATGCTTGCCCTCGAGCGCCGCGTCGCAGATCGTCTTGAGTTTGTTCTCGATCTCCGACAGGGAGCTGGACTGGGGCCCCCGCTGCGCCGCGCGCAGCGCCGCCAACTCCGCCAGCTCGGCGTCGAATTCTCCGGCGACCAGTCTCTCCTCCAGCAAGTGCCGCTGGATCTTGCCGCTGGTCGTCTTCGGAATGCGCTTGACGGGTACGATCTCGCTCACCTCCAGGCCGGCCTTCTC
>CAZLYG010000019.1:0-15182 GCA_964563075.1 uncultured Steroidobacteraceae bacterium
CAAGATCGCCGCGTGATGTGATGTTGCCTGTCGCGTCATAGTGCATCTGCAGATTGACGTTCGACGTGCTGCCGAGGGTGGAATGGTCGAGCCGATAGTCGCCGTCGTAGTAGAAGTTCTCTGTGAGAGAGGCATTGTTGTTCTGGCGCTGGGTGACGTTGCCGACCTCATCGAACAGGTAGGAGTCGTTCTGCAGATCGGTGGCACCGTTGACGCCGGAGGTCACGGAGCTAGGCCAGCCGGTGACGGCGTCGAAGCTGCGGTTGGTCACGACGTGGTTGCCGAGGGTCTCCTGGGTCACCTGGTTGCGGACGTTGGCCGCATTGGCCGTCCAGTACGCGGTGCCGCTGTTGAAGTCGGAGACGGAGGTCAAATAGCCGTTCACGTACCCGTACTGCAGCTTCAGCCGGGAAGAGGAAACCCCGGTCGGAGTTGGATAAGTGAGCGTATCGAGCAGGCCCGTCGTCGGACTGTAGGCCAGGTCGTATTCATAGCTCCCGTCCGAGGGGATGGTCACCGACTGACTGGCCAGGCGTCCCGCGCTATCGTAGCTATACGATTCTGAGTACGAACCGGCCGAGACCTTTTGCAGCTTGCCGATGTTAAAGCTGGCACCAGATGCTCCCCACGTCCATGTCGTGGTCAGATCGGGCTCTGTCCGCACCAGCGGACGGCCCAGCGGGTCATACGTCTGCGAAAAGGCCGGTTGCGAGGCGGCTTGTTGCTTGGCGTCCTGCCAGCCGATCAGTTCCCCCAGTGCATCGTAGCTGAACGTCCGGTGCTGCCCCGATGCAGTGGAGACATCCAGGTCCGCGTCTGTCGCGTCCAGCTGGAGCGCAGCGATGCCGTAGGCGTAGTCCGCAATGAACAGAGTGTTCGAGAGACTGTCGGTAACCGACAACAGACTCCCGAAGGCATCGTACACGAAGTTCTGATAGTACCCCGCGTTGTCGATCGACCGCACCATCTCTCCATCGACATTGCTGATCCTGGTGCTGACCACTCCTTGCGGATCGGTCGTAGTGGTCGTGCGACCGGAGTACTGCACCGTCGTCGTCTGTGCACTTAAATTGGCAGCGCTGATAGGCCGCTGACTGGTCGTGAGGCGGTTCAGAAGATCGTAATTGTACGTGGCCCAGTTAGAACACGCCGCGCCAAGGCCAGCCCACGTACACGGTATTGCCTGCTGTGCCACCCGGCCCAGGCTGTCGTACCTCACTTCCGTGCGCTGGTAAGTACCGGCGGTGAGCAGGCGCTTGATATTGACCAACGGCCGATCGGTGGAGTCCAGATAGGCCGTCGCGTCGGTCTGCACCGTGTGGTCCGAGTTGTAGACCGTCTTGCCGATCACCAGACCATGGCTGTCGATCAGGCAGCCGCCTGCGCTCGCACAGTCGTTGTAGCTCCAGGCCGTCGACGTGCCATCCGGACGCGTCTCCGATTGCATGCGCCCGAACGCATCGGGCGTCCAGGCGGTGACGATCCCGTTGGGATCCTGCGCGCTGGTCCTGAAGCCCAGACCGAAGTCGTAGTTGAACGTCGACGTCTGCGAGAGGGGATTCGTAACCATCATGGGGAACTGACCAGTCGTTCCCCAGTCGGTGTGCGTGTCGCGGGCGGGAGATATCCCGACGCCGGTCTGGATGAGATCTTTCAGATTGCCAAAAGAGTCGTATTGGTACGAGTCCGTCTGCGAGTAATAGCTGCTGCCCGGTTCGGTGGTCTTCGAGGTCATCCGACAATAGCCGTAATCCGGGGTAAAGCTCGTTGTTCGTGTTACCGATGAGCCCGGTGAGGTCTTCGTCGTCACGACCTGCGTCGGCTGATTGAGGCACCAGTTGGAGCTGGTGTCCGGTGAGACCGTCGTGGTCGTCGTGGTCGTCCATTGCTGACCTGAATACGGTGAGTTGGTGTCGTTGTCCGTCACCGTCCTGGCGACGACTTTGGCATTACCCCAGTTATCGTACGTGTAGTTCGTCGAAGTCGTCGTGATGAGGGGGCCGGGCGAACTGCCGGAGCTCGCATTCCACGAAACCTGATATTCCAGTGAAGTGATATTGTTGAGAAACACAAAGTAGCGCTGGTTAAACGCAGCGCTATCCAGCGTAGTGGAAGCGACGTTGGCGAAGGTGTAGCGCATTGGCTGATTCGCCGCCTGATCGAAGCTCGGCTGATCCCAGGCGAACATTCCTGAGGCGGGGAAGCCCAGGTCCGTGCCGAACTGCTCATACGTGCCGGTTCTCGAATCGTGGCTCTGACGGTAGTTGAATCCGTCGAATCCACGTCCCTGCAAATTCATCCACCCGGTGTGATACGTGAATGTCTGCTGGTAGGTGCCGCCCGAGGCACTGGAAGGGTCGCTGTAGGTGGCCTGGTTGACGACGTACATCGGGCCGATGTAGTTCTCGTAGCCCGCGGCCGGCGTCGAAGTGCCAATGGTATAGCTAGATTGCGCGATCGACACGTACGTCGGCTTGGCGAAATTGCCGTACCCGTCGGTGACGGAGCTCAGCAGATCGGGCGGCTGGCCGGCGCCATTGTGGAGATAGTACTCCGTCGGCGTGGACGAGCTTCCGTAAGCTGCCAACGCGTCCAGGCCATCGCCCGTTGGGTTCGGCGCCGCGGTATAGGAGCGCGTGGAGTCGTAGGAGATTCCGGCCGAGATGGGCGAAGCGAAGCTGTTACCGAGGGACTTGTAAATCTGGATCTGCCCGCCGTTGTTGACCGCCACAGCCCTGCGAGTGCCGCCGTCCCAATTGAGCCCCGCGATGGCGAGGGACGAGCCGAAGGAGAGGCCGGACCAGATGGAGCCGTTGCAGCCGGATAGACTGAGCCCCGTCGTATAGAGCACATCCATGCAGCCGTCATCGTTGTAGTCGCCAACATCCACGACCGATCCGGGCTGTCCGGCAGCTCCGGCCGCTACTGCAACGAAGCGGCTGCCGTTGAAATGCAGTCCATTCCATCCGGAGGCCGTGCCCCCAGGAACGCTGATGACCCACAGGATCAGCAGGTCTGCCTGTCCGTCGCCCGTGAAATCGAATTTACGCACACCCGGGAGCGCATGCATCGCATTGTTGACGGGATTACCCGTGACAGGGTTGCTCGTGCCCGCGTCGATAGCAGCTGCGAACTGAACCGGACCGCCGCGTGGCGTCGTATTCAGCTGAACGAACAGTTCACCGCTGCTGTCGCTATAGACCAGATCGTCGAGCCCGTCGCCGTTGACATCAGCGAGGATGGGGAAACTGAAGGGCCACCCCGTGGACGTGACGCTCACGCCGGTTGAGGTGGCTACGAAGGAGCTTCCGTTCCACTTGTAGTAGACATAGACGCCTCCCTGGGCAGCCAGGAGGCTGGCAGTGGTGGTTCCGTCGATGTAGCCGACGCTGTAATTGGCCGTCGCGATCGGAGTCGAGACCGGCGCCTGATAACCCGAGGCGGAGCCGAAGGCGACCTGCACCGCACCGGAACTGGTGTAGGTCACGTAGTCGTTGATGCCATCCCCATTGAGATCGAATGCAAACGTCGGGGCGGCCGCCGGGGCCATCGACGAAGCGGCACTGGTAGTTACGCCCTGCTGGCCCGCCTGATACGTCATGGCCGTGGGCGAGAGGCAGTTCGACCGCATGATGTCGGTGCATTCAGTGACCTGCGTGAGTATGTCCTGCCCGGTCGTGCCGGACACCGAGTAATCCAGCATGTACGCCTTGACATCGCTGCTCGCGTGCTGGATTTCAATGCTGGTCAATTGGTTGAAATTCTGTATCGGCTCGCCGGCGACGTAGCCGGCCTGCTGGGCTGTGGAGAGCACCGTGTAGTTGAACAACATGGTGTAGCTGTACTGGCTCGCACCATAGCTGGTCGGAGTCCACGAGATGCTCGCGGGAATGGTCGTTCCGCTGAGACTGGAGCCCGCGGGGACCCAGCTGATGATCATCGTGTTACCGGCCCGGTCCGTCACTTTGTCGAGCATCCACGCGAGTGGCGCTCCCGAAGCACCCAGCACCAGCGAGTCGGATGTGTGCCCATACTCGTAGGTCAAACCATTGCGAAGCTGCACGGTGAAGTAAGCGGGGCCGGTCCCATGTGCCGTGACGTTGGAGAAATCGGCGACCTCGGTTTGGTAGGTCGAGCCGTCCTGGCCATAGGTGGACAGGTTATCCCCGCCACTGGTCAGCCGCAGGCGCTTGCCATCCATGCAAAAGCGCTGACTGCCAGAACCAACGGCAGCCGCGACCCCATCCTGCGCGATGGTCTGATTGCACAGATAGATGGAGCTCAGCCCCGCCAGCGACCAGCCCACGCCCTCAGACCCCGTTCCTCCCCGGCTGTTGTAAACGAGGCCGATCTGTGGCTGCAGTCCGTTCGGGCCAGGAGGCGCCCAGATGGGAATGCTGTAGGAGGCCGAGCCCGTTGGTGAGACGGCAAAGCTGCCAGGCGTTCGGCCAGCTGCAGCCAGCGTCGACGTGCTCACCAGTGCGGCCAGGAGTGACAGGCCCAACGCAGCGGCGAAGCCAGTGTTCTTCATGGCGAGATCTCCTACTTGCTGCAGTCAGGCGTGGCGGCCGGCGTGGTGTAACTCACCGTGTTCGAGTAGGGACTCAGATCTCCTTGGGGGTCGGTTGCCCGCGCGCGATAGCTGTAACTGCTGCTGGCGCTGAGACTGGTGCTGTTGTAGCTGGTGCCGGAAGGAGCACCGATTTGTGCAAAACTGCTACAGCTCACGCCATTACATCGCTCGAGCAGATAACTGATCGTCCCGCTTCCCCCGGTCGACCCGCTCCATGCCAGGTCGATCTCGCTGCTGGCGGCGGCAACCACTATCAGGCCGCTTGGAGCCGTGAGGCCCACGGTCGTCGTGGCGACCGCAGTGTTGGAATAGCCACTCAGATTGCCCGCGGCATCCGTGGCGCGCACCCGATAGGTGTAGGAAGTCGACGCCGACAGGCCGGTATCGGTGTAGCTGTCCGTGCTCGAGGTGCCGATCTGGGTGAAAGTCGTGCAGCCGCTGCCCAGACAGCGCTCGATGTAATAGGCGGTGACGCCGACATTGTCGGTGGACGCAGTCCAGCTCAGATTCGCAGAACTGGCCGTTGCGGAAGCGGAAAGCCCACTCGGAGCCGTCGGGGGTTGCGTGTCGCCACCACCCCCACCGCCCGGCGTCGCAGTTGCCGTAGTGGAGTAGTCACTCACGTTGTTGCCAGCGTTCACTGCGCGCACGCGGTACGTGTATGAGCTGGAGGGTGTGAGGCCGGTGTCGCTGTACGAAGTCGCCGTTCCGTTGGCGATCTGCCCGAAGTTGCTACACCCGGTTCCGGAACAGCGCTCGATGAGATACCCGGTAACGCCGACCACATCCGACGAAGCGGCCCAGCTCAGATTGATCTGCGTGCTGGAAATAACTGTCGCGGTCAGCGTCGCGGGAACCGTGGGCGGCGATCCGGCCTGAAACTGCGCGGCGAGGCGGTCCGAGGACAGGGCTGTGCCATAGATGGCAACACCGCTCTCGGTGCCACTGAACGAGCGGCTGGCGTCAGTGTAAGGGCGTGCGAGACCCAGCCCTCCGCCCGGATAGTAAAGCGCTCCTGAGGCCGACAGCGTGTTCTCCAGGGCGCCATTGATGTAGATGCTCGCAGTCGTGCCGTCGTAAGTAGCAGCAACGAAGTATTGCGTCCCGGTCTGCAGGCGCGTTGTGCCGTGCAACTGATGCGCCGTTCCGGAACCCGTCAGAAAGTAGACGTCCGCCGGGTGGACATCATCGATGTCCTGGGCCTGCAGGATGTAGGACTCGTAGGGCGGGGTGTCCTGGCCGTAGCAGATGAATGCGGGGTAGTTCGCTAAGGTCGTGGGAGCGTTGATCCATGCCGCCACGGTGAATGCCGAGGCGGGTTGCAGCGTCGAGGAGCCTGAGACCGTCGTGGGACTGGGAACCTGGCTCCTCTCGAATAGGGGTACCGGTGGTCCGGCTGCGTAGTGCGCGGAAATCTGTGTGGCCGTGAGTGCCGCGCTGTAGATCGCCGCGCCCTGCACGTTACCGGTGAAGTTGTTCGGGGGGCGGTTGTAATTGCGACCGAGGCCCAAGCCGCCGCCCGGGTAATACAGCGAACCGGTGGCCGCCGCCGAGGCTTCCAGCGTACCGTTGACATAAAGTTTGAGGGTAGATCCGTCGTAAGTGGCCGCCAGGTAGTACAGCGTTCCCGCCGCCAAGTGCGTTGTGCCGAATACCTGGTGATGCGTGCCGCTGCCGGTGAGGCACCAGAAATCCGCAGGGTGTGTGCCGTCAAAGGTTTGTGCCTGCAACACATAGGACTCGTATGGAGTTGTATCCAGTCCGTACGATACGAACGCGGGATAGTTCGTGACCCCGGTCGGCGTGCTGACCCACGCTTCAACCGTGATGGCGGTGGAAGGTTGCAGCGAAGTCGCAGGGGGGCGCGTCTCGCCGCCTGCAACGACTTGATTCGCCTGCAGAACGGAAGAGCTCTGCGCCTGCGCCGGTTGGAGAACCCCGCAGCTCAGTGCGAGTAACGTCAGACACGCGATGAGCCGGATGCGATGTCTTACGTGTGTCGAACGGTCAGCGGCGGTGGGGGAGTCCGGCGCGCGTGAAGTTTCTACACGCGTTGCAAGATTTGCCAGCGTCTCGTGCTTCATGCGTTTCCCTGAGTCCGGGCAGCACGCGATCCTCACAACCGAAGTTGTGCCGTGTACCGTCCTGCAGCGTTGTTGCCAACTCAAATCGGGTGTTATGCCCGATGGAGACCAATTCCTGTCAGCGTTTTTTGCCTATCTCGAAATCCCTACGGCGAACCCCGTGCAAGAGGTATTCCAACTTCGAACACGGGTTCGAGCGCGTCTGCACCGCGGTCACTGTGATGATGCCCCGAGTTTGTGTTTGCTCCGACATCCGCCTACAGTCCTGCGACGAACGCAACACTGCTGCGCCGAGTGTCAGTGACGACGCCGTGATGTATCGACCCACGATCGATTTGCGGATGCGCCAGGAGAGCCGCTGCCCGGACGGCCGAGCGCCGGTCGTTCTGTTCGGCGCGACGCTGACCCTGCTGATTCACCTGCTCTTGATCTCCCCGCTGATGTTCAGCGGTGGGCATCCCCAGCGCATTCACAACGAGCAGGAAGGTGGCTGGATGAGCGGTGTGCCCGCCATGACCGTCGTGAGCCTTGAAGACAGCGTGGATGAGCAGGCCGAGCAGGGGCGCGAATCGGAAGCGAGCCTGGAGGCGCTGGTTCTTCCGGAGCACGCCCTAGTTCCGACGGGCAGCTTCCGTCCCTCGACGGGCGCAGCCCCGCGCCTGGATCTGGATGTGTCACGCTCGGCGCAGGATGGTCCCCCGAGCGACGACGGCGAAAACGCTTTGCTGTTTGGCAGATATCTCGGACAGGTCACCGCACGAATCGAACGCGCGTGGTTACGTCCGCGCGACCCGATCGGGGCGAGCTCCTTTGAATGCCTCGTGCAGGTGGAGCAGGGTCGCGATCGCAGCGTGAAGGAAATTACGCTGAAGCGATGTAACGGGACTACCGAGTGGCAGCTCTCGCTCGTGCGGGCAATCCAGGCGGCTTCGCCCTTCCCGGCACCTCCGGACCCGAAGGTGTTCTCGTCGACACTGTCTTTTGAGATGACGGCGAGTGAGTTTGTGGCGGGCGGATCGGGGGAGGGGTACGAGCCAGCGGCGCGCACGCCAGGCTGGGTGCCGTAGGGCGCGACTGACTCGCAGTGCGCGAGGCCGTAGCAGTAGTGCGTCGGAGGCACCGCTGCGCGCCAATCGCGACAAAGGCAGAGAAGAGGAGTGTCGTCCACCGAGCGTCAGCTACGCCTGCACGGTTCCCGCGCTGCGCCACAGGGGTGACTCAGCGGGCAAGCTCTCGGCATCGATTGCGGCCCAGAACGTTTACAGCGATCGCTTGCCAGATCGCGCAAGCCTCTCCAAGGAGCGCACGAGAGGGCGATCACCCAGAACCCGCCCCCACGCCGCGGCTACTTGCGCGGCTTCGTTCCCTTCGCCTCCTGCAGCTTCTGGGCGTACTTGGTGAACAGAGCCTCAAGCGCCTCGCGGAACAGCGCCGCGCCTCTTTCCCGACAGCTCCTTGAGCATCGCCGCCGTTTCCGTCCTACGTGTCTCTCAGCTCGCCACGTGAAGTCCTCTCCGGGCGGGCTCCGCCGCTGGGTGCCTCTACCGCCCCGCCGAATGAACTACTTCGAGGCCGCCGCCAGTCGCCGGAACCCAGACTTTTCCCGAGCTACCGCTTACGTCGTAGAAACCAACCTTGTGCTTCGATGCCAGTCGCCAGACCGTATCGTACGCAAAGCTTTCTTGCACTGACGCAAAGCCGACGTAAATGAGGTCCACGGTAATCGAGTAGTCAGCGATCCGGCCCCATCGTTCGGTAGATCTGTGAGGGGCCGCGATCCCGGCCCATCGGACTCGGGAAGAGTGCGAAGCCAGCAGCCGCTGCCCATTGCGCGGCCAACGTGACACCCGTATCAAACACCACTGACGGTAACGGCCTCAGGAAGGCTAGGGACGGGTCCGGGCATCGGCCGTACCGGCTTCGAGCTCGTGCAGCAGCAGCTCATCGAATTGCGTGTGAGTCCCTTCGATTTGGCTGCTGTCGACCGCTTCGCGCCGATTGAGCATGTGCATGAGGGTATTGGCATAGCCTGGAGCTGCCGCGACGGCCGCGCCTAGGCTTGAACAGTCCCAGCGCTGCGCCACACGGGTGACTCAGCAGGCAAGCTCTCGAGGCGCCGTGAGGCGTACTCGTACCCGGCATCGATGGCCTTCTCGAACGCCTTCCAGTTGAGCATGTCGATCTGCGCCAACGGCGGCTGCAGCAACAGGTCCGTCTTATCGCGATGCGCCGCCGTCACGGCGCTGCTGTTGACCATTCCCGCGCGCCAGAGAATCTGGAATATGTTGGGAAGATGGCGCCGGCGGCGCAGCCAGCTCATCAGCTGCCATGGGAGCGGCACGTCGGTCTCATCGCCGCCGCTGGTGAAGGCGCGGTCGGCGCCGACATCGCAGCCGATCACGGGGCCGCGACCGAGCTCGCGCATCGCATCCACCGGCAGGTTGTTCATCGTGCCGCCGTCCACCAGCACGTCGCCTTTGTGGATGATGGGCGGCAGCACGCCCGGGATCGCCACCGAGGAGCGCAGCCAGCGCCACAACTCGCCCCGGCGATGGACCTCGGAATGGCCGCTCGTCAGGTTCGAAGAGACGCAGAAGAACTCCAGCGGCAGATCCTCGATGGTGATATCGCCGAAGGCATCCTTCAGCAGCCGGCTGACCTTGCGGCCGGAGACCAGAGAGACAAAGGGCAGCGTGTAGTCGCGCAATGGATTGACGTCGACGAAGCAACGACGGAAGCGGTCGGTCAGTTCCTGCACGCTCCAACGCAGCGCGACACCGGCGCCGAGGATGCCGCCCATGCTGGTTCCTCCGACCAGGTCGATGGGAATGCCGGCTTCCCGCAAGGCTTTGACGATTCCGATGTGCGCGAAACCGCGCGCACCTCCGCCTGACAGCACCAGCCCGATGCCACGGCCTGTGAGTACGCGCGCGATGCGCTGGATGTCGGCGGCGCCGGTGACATGATGATGAGCCATCTCGGGATGCTGCGAAGTCCAACGCGCCGCCGCGCCGTGCGTGAACTCACCATCGTGCAGAAGAATGAGCTCGGCGCGCTGCGGCGCCAGACTCGTGCCACGTTGGGTATCGAGCGCCGCCCAACTCCCCGCTGCGCTTTCGGCCCGTGCCAACAGCAGAAGAGCATCGGCCTGGCGCACGCACAGATTGCTCCAGACGGAGGGCTGCGAGTCGGCAACGTACACGACGTAGTCGTTGGCAGCCTCCAGGCGATGGAACCAGTGACTGGTGTGCGCAGCGGCGCGCACACTCCAGACCAGTTCTGTGCGGCCGCAGGCAGACAGCGCCTTGACGAACTCGGCTGCGAAGCCGCCGACATCGACCTCCAGGCTCTGCGGAACCAAAGTGAACGTGCGAGCACCCTGCAGAGGCAGCGGTGAACGCGATTGCGACTGCTCCAGCCGATCGACCGTCAGGCGCGCGATGCGCAGCATCGCGTCCGGGTGTTGTCCGAATACGCGATCGAAGGACTCCCGGGACACCCGCGCCAGTTCGGTGTCGCGCAACGCGACGACGTCCGCGGTACGAGGGCGGCCCGAGATCAGGCCCATTTCCCCCACCGTACCGCCTGCAACCACGCGCCCGCGGACCTGCTGCGGCCGGCGCTCGGGCAGAAAGACGCCCAGGCATCCGCTGAGCACGACATACAGGGCGTCGGGTCGCTCGCCAGCGCGAAACAGAGTGGCTCCCCCGGGCAGTGACAGCCATTCCGCCGTTGCCCCGATCTGCCTGAGCACAGCCGGATCGAGCCCTTTGAACAGGGGAAGACTACCGAGCACCGCGCCGAGATCGGCGCGCATGAGCACAGTCTCTTCGGGTGCGTCCCCCTCCATGCCTAATCATAGGCAGGCATCGAACGCGCGGTTAAGCCCTTCGTCGCGTTGGTTTCCCGGCGGCTGAGAGATCCGTCACAGTCGCGCCAGAATCCCGCAGCGCAAGAAAAGCGGCGCATGTGCCGCCGCGAGGACCGGCTATTTCTCCAGGATCGCCGTTACGCCCATACCGCCGGCTGCGCAGACCGAAATCAACCCGCGCTTCGCCTTCGGGTCTGCCGCGAGGAGCTTTGCGAGCGTCGCCACGATGCGCGTCCCGGTTGCCGCAAACGGGTGGCCCACAGCAACACTGCCGCCTTTGACGTTGAGCTTGGAGCGGTCGAGGCTGCCCAGCGGCCCCGGCAAGCCGAGCACGTCCCTGCAGTATTCAGGCGACTCCCAGGCCTTGAGGGTGCACAGCACCTGCGCCGCGAACGCCTCGTGAATCTCGTAGTAATCGAAGTCCTGCAGCTTCAGGCCGGCGTCCTTGAGCATCGCCGGAATCGCGTAGGCCGGCGCCATCAGCAGGCCCTCCTTGCCGCCGGCGAAATCGACTGCCCAGGCCTTGCCGTAAGCCAGATGTGCGAGCACGGGCAGATTGCGCTTCGCAGCCCACTCGTCGGTGGCTAGCAGGACCGCGCTGGCGCCGTCGGTCAAGGGAGTGCTGTTGCCTGCGGTGATGGTGCCGTTCGGATCGAAAACGGGCCGCAGCTTCGCCAGCTTTTCCACCGTGGTGTCGGGGCGGATGTTGTTATCTTTGTCCAGTCCCGACGAAGCCACGACCAGATCGCTGAAAAAGCCGTCGCGCCAGGCGGCTGCGGCTTTCATGTGGCTCTCGTAGGCGAACTGATCCTGGTCGGCGCGCGCGATGTTCCAGCGCTTCGCCATCAGTTCGGTGCTCTGCCCCATGGACAGACCGGTGCGCGGCTCGACTACTGCCGGGAGTACGGGCTTGAGGTGACGCGGCCGCAGTCGCAGGAACGGCGCGATGCGCTGGCCAAACGTGCGGCCGCGGTAGCTCTGCATGAGCAGCTGCTGGTAGGAGCGCGGATACACGATCGGGGAATCGCTGATCGAATCGGTTCCGCCCGCCATGCCGGCATCGATCTGCCCGAGTGCGATCTTGTTGCCGATCATGATCGCGGCTTCGAGACTCGTGCCGCAGGCGCGCTGCAGGTCCACTCCCGGGGTCTGTGGGTCGAGGCCCGACGACATGACGCACTCGCGCGTGAGGTTGTAGTCCTTCGAGTGCTTGATGACCGCGCCGGCGGCCACGTCGCCAAGGCGCTCCCCTTGCAGCTTGAACCTCTCCACCACCCCGCGGAATGCGGCAGTGAGCATGTCCTGGTTGGTAGCCTTCGCATAGGCCGTGTGTGCACGTGCGAAGGGAATGCGTATGCCGCCGACGATCGCGACGCGTCTGACTGCCGAGCCGACCAGCATGGCGTCTCCTGGTTCGAGTGACGTCGTTAGAATGCCACGCCCCAGCTCGGGGGGCCATTTTATGGCTGCGGCCGGGCTGTGGTTTTGCCGGGGGCCTTTTTGCGGCGAGTGCTTGGGCCAGGGTATTCTGCCGGCCTCCTCCCGCAAATCACGGACACCAATCACATGGGCGAGCTCACCCCCCTGATGGCACGCGATGGCCATGAGTTCCAGGCTTATCTTGCCGCGCCGGCTGCCAAGCCGCGGGGTGCCGTCGTGGTGCTCCAGGAAATCTTCGGAGTGAACAGCCATATCCGCGCCGTCGCGGACAGATTTGCTGCGGAGGGCTACACCGCCGTCGCACCGTCTTTCTTCGATCGTGTCCGCCGCGGCATAGAGCTTGGATATTCGCCGCCGGAGATCCAGGAAGGGCGTGGGTACATGCAACAGCTGAAGCTCGAGGACACCCTGAAGGATCTCGCCGCGGCTCAGGCGGTCGTCAGGAACTCCGGTCGCATCGGTACGGTAGGGTTCTGCTGGGGCGGCGCGATGTCATACGTCGCCGCCTGTGAGCTGCCGATTTCCTGTGCGGTGGTGTATTACGGCAACGCCGTGAAGTATCTCGACCGCAAGCCCAAGTGCCCCGTGCTGTATCACTACGGCACGCAAGATGCGGGCATACCGCTCAGCGACGTCGACCAGATCAAGGCGGCGAACCCGCAGGGCGAGTTTCATCTCTACGAGGCGGGGCACGGCTTCAACTGCGATCAGCGACCCAGCTTCAACGCCGATGCGGCTGCACTGGCTGGCCGGCGCACTCTGGAGTTCCTGGCCGCGCGGCTGCGGGGCGAGAAGTCCAGCGAGAAAGTCTAGCGAGTGGAGCGGCGATGAACCTGAAAGATCCCACACTGCTGCGCACCCAGGCTTACAGCAATGGGGTCTGGGTGAATGCGGACAGCGAAGCGACGCTGCGCGTCTCGAACCCGGCCACAGGAGAAGTCCTGGGCACCGTCCCGGACATGGGAGTGAATGAGACACGGCGCGCCATCGCCGCGGCGTCCGCCGCATTCCCAGCCTGGGCCGCGCGGACCGCCAAGGAGCGCGCCAACATCCTGCGCCGCTGGTACGAGTTGCTGATGGCCAACAAGGACGATCTGGCGACACTCATGACTGCCGAGCAGGGCAAGCCGCTGGCCGAGTCGCAAGGCGAGATCGGTTACGCGGCCTCCTTCATCGAGTGGTTCGCGGAAGAAGCCAAACGCCTGTACGGGGATGTCATCCCTGGACATCAGGCCGACAAGAGGATCCTCGTGTTGCGGCAGCCCATAGGGGTGGTTGCCGCCATCACACCGTGGAACTTTCCGGCCGCGATGATCACGCGGAAAGCCGCCCCGGCGCTCGCCGCGGGCTGCACTTTCGTCTGCAAGCCCGCCTCGCAGACGCCGTTCTCCGCATTGGCCATGGCAGAGCTGGGTGCGCGTGCCGGAATTCCTGCCGGCGTGTTGAATTTCGTCACGGGTCGGGATGCCGTTGGGATCGGCGGCGAGATGACGACCAACAGCACGGTGCGCAAGATCACCTTCACCGGTTCCACGGCGGTCGGCAAGAAGCTGATGGCGCAAAGCGCTGCAACTCTGAAAAAACTGTCGCTGGAGCTCGGAGGCAACGCACCGTTCATCGTGTTCGACGATGCGGACCTGGATGCTGCAGTTGCCGGGGCGATCGCCAGCAAGTACCGCAACACCGGTCAGACCTGCGTGTGTGCGAACCGCCTGCTCGTGCAAAGCGGCGTTTATGAGGTATTCGCTTCCAAGTTGAGCGCGGCCGTCGCGAAGCTGCGAGTGGGCGATGGTCTACGCGGCGCGACCGACCAGGGCCCGCTGATCGACTCCAAGGCCCTGGCCAAGGTCGAGGAGCACATCGCGGATGCGGTGGCCAAGGGCGCGCGCATCGCTCTCGGCGGCAAGCGACACGCGCTGGGCGGGACGTTCTTCGAGCCCACCATCCTGACGAACGCAACCAGTGAGATGTTGCTCGCGCGTGAGGAGACCTTCGGTCCGGTAGCCCCGCTGTTCCGGTTCCAGACCGAACAGCAGGCAATCGCCATGGCGAACGACACCGAGTTCGGTCTGGCGGCTTACTTCTACACGCGTGACCTGGGCCGCTCCTGGCGGGTGGCCGAGGCCCTCGAATACGGCATCGTCGGGCTCAATACGGGGCTCATTTCCACGGAAGTCGCTCCTTTCGGCGGTGTCAAGGAGTCGGGCATGGGGCGGGAAGGCTCCCGCTATGGAATTCTTGACTACACTGAGATCAAGTACCTGTGCACGGGCATTGCCTGATCGCGGCTGTGGTCCCATAGTTCACCCCATGCGCTATGTGAGCTCCCCGGACTTCCACCACGACGCCGCCGAGCGGATCGGCATATTGCTGGTGAACTCGGGCACGCCAAGCTCGGCCGCGCCCCGTGACGTGCGGAGGTTCCTGCAGCGAATGCTGTCGGATCCGCGCATTGTCGAAACTCCGCGAGCCCTGTGGCTGCCGATCCTGTACGGGCTGATTCTCCCGTTTCGGCCGCGCCGCTCGGCACGCAAGTACCGCAAGATCTGGTCGGCCGCCGGATCGCCCCTGCTCGACTTGTCCGAGCGCCTGCGCTCCGAGCTCATCGGCAAACTGGCCCAGCGCATCCTGGCTCCGCTGTCAGTTGAGATCGGAATGCTGTACGGCGACCCTTCCGTGCCGGAGGCGCTTGCGCGACTGCGCACTTCAGGCGCACAGCGCATTCTGGTCGTGCCGCTCTTTCCGCAGTACTGCGGTTCCACGACCGGAGCCGTCTACGATCAGGTGAACGGGGAGCTGCGGCGCTGGCGCTGGCTGCCGGAGCTGCGCTTCATCGCCGAGTATCACGACGCGCCCGGATATATCGACGCGTTGCGAACGAGCATCACCCAGCACTGGGAGGCCAGGGGGCGTACCGGTCACCTGCTGATGTCGTTCCATGGGATTCCCGAGCGCTACTTCCACGAAGGCGATCCCTATTTCTGCAAGTGTCAGAAAACGGCGCGGCTGCTCGCGGACGAGCTGATGCTGCGCGAAGACGAATGGAGCGTGAGCTTTCAGTCTCGTTTCGGGCTGGCGGGCTGGCTGAAGCCCTACACCAGCGCCGTGCTCACCGAGATGCCCGGTCGCGGCGTGCAGGAAGTCACGGTGGTGTGTCCGGGATTCTCCGTGGACTGCCTGGAGACGCTCGAAGAGATCGACATGGAGAATCGCG
>CAZLYG010000019.1:15192-22670 GCA_964563075.1 uncultured Steroidobacteraceae bacterium
GCGCCGCCTTCCTTCAAGCCGGTGGCAAGCGCTTCGAGTACGTCCCCGCACTGAACGCAAGCGCTGAGCACGCAGGATTCCTGGCCGCGCTCATCGCCCAACACTGCCAGGGTTGGACGCACGAGGAGCTCGGCCGCCGACCGGCCGGTGCTGCCCGGGGCGCGTCCGCCTAACCCGCCCCCTACCTTCTCTCGTGCTCGGTCACTTTCACGAGGTGGGGCTCGAGACCGCGGATATCCGCGAATCGGTGGAATTTTATGAGCGTCTGGGGTTCACTCAGGCGACTACCAGCGACACCTGGCAACACCCGTACGGCGTGTTGACCGACGGTAGGCTGTTTCTCGGCCTGCACCAGCGGCGCGCGCCATCGCCCAGGCTCACTTTCGTGCGACCGGGGATCGCCGAGCACCTTGCGGATTTTGCCGCGCGCGACATCGAGCTCACGGTGTGTCACACGGGCGAGGAGATCTTCAACGAAATCGGCTTCAGCGATCCGTTCGGCCAGAGCGTGTCGGTCCTGGAGGCGCGCACCTACTCGCCCGTCACGCGGCGGCCGACGGAGGTGTCGCTCTGCGGCTATTTCGGCGAGATCAGCTTCCCGGTCTCTGACTTCGAGACCGCCAAAACCTTCTGGGAGCCGCTGGGGTTCGTCGCCACGGAGGAAGTCGAGTCTCCCTACCTGCATCTGCCGCTGACGAGCGATACGCTGGATATCGCGTTTCACCGCCCGCGCACGCACGACGCTCCGCTACTGGTGTTCAGCGATCCTGACATGCCAGCCCGCATCGCGCGGTTACGTGAGCTCGGCGTCGCCGTGTCCTCCGAGCTTCCGCGCGGGGTGCCTGCGGGCGCGAACGCGATCGTCGCAGCTCCCGAAGGCACGGCTCTTCTGCTGCTGCAGGGCGACGGCTGAGCGCCCTGGGCTTTCGCTCGCTCTGAAGTGAGCGAGCCCGAGCGATGGATCTTTGCTCACGGCCACTGCGTAGATGTAGAGGACTATCACCAATCCCAGCAGCCAGGCGACCGCCTTGCCGCGTGCAGTGCGCGCTCTGCGCACCGCAAAGTGTCCCGCAACGATATAAGCGATCAGCGCGAACAGCTTCGTCGTCAACCAGCCGTTGACGAAAGGGTATTGCTGAATCAGGAACGCGAGCCCGATACCGGCCAGCAGCAGCACGGAGTCCACGATGTGGGGCGTGACTCGCAGCCAGCCCGCCGCCGGATCGCGACCGCGGATAGCCCGCCAGGCCCGCAACGAGAACAGGACGGGGCTGCCGAGCGCACACACAACATGCGTGCCGAGCAGTGGAAGGTAGGGTTGGAGCATAATTGACCCACTGATCCGCCGGTCCTCGCGCGGATCGCACCGACACTCAAGAAAGGACGCTCATGCGTTTCACCTGGCTTGCCCTCCTCATCCTCTCGGCCGCAACGCCGGCGCTCGCGGATGAGGGAATGTGGACCTTCCATGACTTTCCCGCAAATCTCGTCAAGCAGAAATACGGTGCGGACATCACTCCGGCCTGGCTGGATCGGGTGCGTACCTCGACGCTGCGTCTCTCGAACTGCACCGCCTCGTTCGTCTCCGCCAGTGGGCTCATCCTCACGAACCATCATTGCTCGGCGGCCTGCCTGGATGAGAATTCGACCGCCGCACACAATCTGTTTCAGAACGGCTACCTGGCGAGCAACCGCGAGCAGGAGCTGCATTGCCGCACGCAGTTCGCAGACGTGCTGATGGAAATGGAGAACGTGACGGCAAAGGTCGCCAGCGCTACGGGCAACCTGGATGCCAGGAGCGCCAACGATGCGCGCAAGCGGGTGCTCACGCAGCTCGAGCAGGAGTGCGAGACGGCCAGCGCGCAATCCAAAACCGGGCGACTGAAGTGCGAGTCGGTCGACCTGTACCAGGGCGGCCAGTACTGGCTCTACAAGTACAAGCGCTACGATGACGTGCGGCTGGTGTTTGCTCCCGAGTACGGCATCGCCGCCTTCGGTGGCGATCCGGACAACTTCCAGTTCCCGCGCTGGTGCCTGGATATGTCCGTGCTGCGCGCCTACGATGCGAGCGGCAAGCCGGTCGTGCCGCTGAATCACCTGCAGATCGATGTGGCCGGGCCGCAGCCGGGAGAGCTCGTGTTCGTCTCCGGTCATCCCGGCTCCACCGACCGCCTGCTGACAGTCGCGCAGCTGAAGGAGCTGCGCGATGTCATGCTGCCAGAATACCTGGTGCGCAATTCCGAGCTGCGCGGGCGCCTCATCCAGTACGGCAAGACCGGCCCCGAGGCCGAGCGGATCGTGGCGCAACCGCTGGAAGGACTCGAGAACAGTCTCAAGGTCCGCCGCAAGCAGCTGGACGCGCTGCTCGATGACCGGCTGCTGGCACGCAAGGAAGCGGAAGAGAAAGCGCTGCGCGCGAAAGTTGCGGCGGATCCGCAGCTCGCGGCCAGCACCGGCGATCCCTGGGCCGAAATCGAGCGTGCGGAAGTTGTCGACCAACAGATCGCACTCACCTACACGTACCTGGAGCAAGGCGCCGGCTTCAGCAGCTCGCTGTTCGGTTATGCGCGCGCACTGGTGCGCGCGGCGGCCGAGCGCCCGAAGCCGAACGAAGAGCGCCTGCGCGAGTATCGCGATACGGCTCTGGACCGCATGAGAGCTCGCCTGGAAGCCGCGGTACCGGTCTATCCGGAGCTGGAGAATCTGCGGCTGTCGTTCTCCCTGGAGAGAATGCGAGAGTGGCTCGGTCCTGATCATCCGGTCGTCCGTGAGCTGCTCTCCAAGGACTCTCCGGACTCGCTGGCGCAGCGTCTGGTGTCCGGCTCCAGGCTCGGCGACCCGCAGGTTCGCAAGCAGCTCTGGGAAGACGGACAGGCGGCGATCGACGCGTCGCAGGACCCGATGATCCGGCTCGCGCTGCGCGTAGACCCGGCCGCGCGGGCCGTTCGCAAGCGCTACGAGGATGAAGTCGAAGCCCCTTCGCAGGCCGCCGCGGAAAAGATCGCCCGCGCGCGTTTCAAGATTTACGGCACCAGCGTGGCGCCTGATGCGACGTTCACCTTGCGTCTGAATTTCGGCACGGTGCAGGGCTGGGTGGAGAAGGGCACGCCCGTGGAGCCCTACACGCATGTCCGTCGTCTGTTCGAGAGGGACACGGGCCAGGATCCGTTCAAGGTGCCGCCGAGCTGGCTGGAGGCGCGCGAGCGCCTCAATCCGGACACGCGGTTCAATCTCTCTACGAACAACGACATCGTCGGCGGAAATTCCGGCAGTCCCCTGATCGATGCACGCGGCCACCTCGTCGGGCTGATGTTCGATGGCAACATCCACTCGATTTCCGGGAGCTACTGGTTCGACCCTGAGTTCAATCGGGCGGTGGCGGTCGATCCGGCCATCATCGCGGAGGCGCTGCACAAGGTGTACAGGGCCGAGGCGCTCGCGAAGGAGCTGGGCCTGAAGTGACCCGTCAGTGCCCGGCGCCGC
This sequence comes from uncultured Steroidobacteraceae bacterium, assembly GCA_964563075.1. Classification (GTDB taxonomy): domain Bacteria; phylum Pseudomonadota; class Gammaproteobacteria; order Steroidobacterales; family Steroidobacteraceae; genus 13-2-20CM-66-19. Next base: position 18,676 of record CAZLYG010000019.1, read on the forward strand.
CCGACCGCGGCGCCGGGTGCGCGACGATCAGGAACTTCACGCGCATCTCGTCCTCGACCTGCAATGCGCCCAGCATCGCGGAGAAGGGAGTCAGGCCGAGATCGGTCTGGTGCAGCGGCACCTCGCCGCTGATTCTCACCTGAGTGGGGTCCAGCCTGTAGTGGGCGCGGACGAGGAACGAGTGCGGTGCCCCGCGCACTTGGGCCTCCACCTGCGCCGTGACCTCCCCAGATCCGCCGTCCGTCACGACGCTCTGTGAGCGCAGGACGATTTCCGGAAACATCTGCGCATTCAGCAGCGCCGCGCCCAGCATGTTCCGGCGCGTGCCCTCTCTAGCGGAGTCGGGCACGGCGGCGCCGAAGTCGCTGCCCGCCTGCGCCCTGAGGGCCGGTTCGTCCACCGAAAGGCCGGTCACGGGCAGCTTGACCTCGAACGTCGTTTGCGCGGGAACGGGGGCGACGTAGATTGTCCCCGAAAGGTCATGCGATGCGATGAGGTGATTGTGTCCTGCCATGGACAGTGCTCCGCCGCGATAGACCTGAATGGTCAGCAGGGATTCGCCGGCCACCACATCAAACGGGCGCCCGAGATTGGCGGGAAAGTGCAGAGGCGCGGGAAAGTGCTGGACGGGTGCAGAAATCGCTTGCGGAGGGGGCCCACCGGGGCGACTCGGGTGTGCGGGACACCCCGCCAGCAGCACGGCGGCCGGGAGTGCGGACGTTCCGGCACGGAGGATTTTAAAACAGGCGGTCACACGCTTAAGCTTGCTCCATGGCAGTCAGAAACTCTCCCCGGCGCTGGGGTTCGTTGGCGCAACTCCTGCACTGGGTGGTCGTCGCGCTCATTCTGGTTCAGTACACCTTGGGCCTGATCGCCGGCGATCTGCCGCTGGGGATGAAGAAGCTCGCGACCCTCGCGCGGCATAAGTCCTTCGGCATCACGATCCTGGGGCTCGCGGTGCTGCGTCTGCTCTGGCGCTGGACGAACCCGACGCCACCGCTCCCGAACGACCTGAAGCCTTACGAGCGTGTGCTCGCGCACTTCACCCATGCGGCACTCTATGTGCTGCTGTTCGCCATGCCCCTGTCCGGATGGCTCATGTCCTCCGCCAGGGGGTTCCCGGTCAGCTGGTTTGGAGTCGTTCAGCTTCCGGACGTCGTGCCCAAGAGCCAGCCACTGTACGACGCGCTGTTGCAGACGCATCATCTGCTCGCGTGGGCACTCGCGGCCGTCGTGGTCCTGCACGTGGCAGCGGCCCTGAAGCACCACTACGTGCTCAAGGACGACGTGCTGCGCCGGATGCTTCCGTTTACCAAGACACTCTGAGGATTCCAATGACCCCTTGCACGCCACGCGCGTTGCGCGTCGTCCTGTTCGTGACCGCCGTTTCCGCCGCTTCGTGTGCACTGGCGGCCGCCCCGAGCCATTACACGCTGGACCCGGCCAAGAGCCAGTTGGAATACACGTTCGTGCAGGCCGGCGCGCAGAACAAGGGCACGTTCAGGAAGTTGTCCACGACGCTCGATTTCGCGGCCGACAATCTCGCGGCCAGCAAACTCGATGTGGTCGTCGACATGAGCTCGCTGGACACCGGAGACAAGGAGCGCGACGACACGCTGCGCGGGTCGGATCTTTTCAATGTCGCCAAATATTCTCAGTCGCGTTTCACGTCGACGCAAATCGTCAAGACGGCCAATGGCTACGACGCCGTGGGCAAGCTCACGTTGCGTGGAGTGAGCCGCGACATACACGTTCCCTTCACCTTGCGCACCGCCACCGAGCAGGGCAAGGCCGTCGGCTATCTGACAGGCCAGACGACGATCAAGCGACTGGACTTCGGTGTTGGACAGGGCGACTGGAAATCGACCGAATGGGTCAGCGACGCGGTGACGATTTCCTACTCGGTGCGGCTCACCGGACAGTGAGGCGAGCGCTGCGCGGAGCCGCTCTGCTGGCCGCCGGCCCGCGCTCAGGAGGCCGGGGTCAGGAGGGCCGGCGCTGCAGCTTGGATGTGCACAGATCGTAGATGGAAGCCATCAGGATCTGCACGGAGTGTGTCATTGCAATTTCGATACCTTTCAGCGCCGCATCCTTGATGGCGCCGGTCATCAGATCGAGCTGCTCCTCAGAGAGATTCTCCGGCATGCGGGTGGTGATCTGCACTGAGGGCACGTCCTCCACGATCTGTCGCAGGATCTGGTAAACACAATCCGCCTTGGCACGCATCAACGATTCGTCATCGCCAAACAACGTGCCGATGGCTACCAGCCCGTCCACGGTCTTGGCGCGAGTCTGTTCCCATTCGCGCTCCGTGCCGAAAGCAACATGAATGACCTGTCCCATGACTGCCTCGTACCTCGCTTAGCCTCGGTATCGTCACCGCAAGTTCTGTACCCCCTTGGCGCTCAGCACAGGGACCCGGTACGGCGAGTCAGGCGGGCGGGGAGACCCGTGCCGCTCCAGGTCACGCTGCGGTCGGCGGCACGGACTCGACCTTCGGCACGGGCTCGACCTTCGGCGCGGCCGTAAGCCCCCCGGGCGAGCGGCTGGATCGACAGACGGACGCCCAGCGATCTGAGTAGCGCTGCGGCGCTTCTCAGCTCGGGATTACCACGCAGGCACAGCGCGCGGTACAGCGTCTGTGCGTTCAACTCGATCTTCTCCACGAGCCGCGATTCGACAACTCTCGATCGGCCGCACTTCCGCGCTACGCGGCTGAGGGCCGCGACGAGCTCGTCCTGGTCCGCCTCCTCCATCACCACATTGAGATACGCGATCCCGAAGTGGTCGCGCGCGGCGGCGCGGGTCTGCTTCCTGCTCATGAGGATCTCCAACTCCCTGCTCGAAGGAGAGGATGCAGGAGAATGCCGCCGCTGCACCAGTGGCCATTTATGGACAAAACACCGAGAAATGCGTTATCGGACGGCAGAGAGCCTGCGGCCCGACTTGCCTCGCACGGCTGACTTCTTCGGTGTACGTCGCTTCGCTTTGGCGGTGCCGGTGTCGCGGGCGCCCGCTTTGCGGGCCGGGGTGCGCTTGCGCGCGCCGCGTGACCGAACGCTCTTCTTGCGGGAGCTGGTCCGGGCGTTGTTGCGCACGGCCGCCTTCTTGCGCACAGCCGCCTTCTTGCGCACAGCCGCCTTCTTGCGCACAGCCGCCTTCTTCGGCGCGGCCGATCTCTTCCGAACGCCCGCATTCCTGCGCACGGCCGACTTTTCTGGCTTTGCGGTCGTCGCCGGCTGCTTGCCGGATGTCGCGACGGGGTTGCCGGGAGAGTCCGTGCCGCGCAGCTGCTCCAGAATCGCGGGATTCTCCAGCGTCGAGACATCCTGCGAGATCTCCTCGCCGCGAGCGATCGCACGCAACAGCCGCCGCATGATTTTCCCGGAGCGCGTCTTGGGCAGATTGTCCGCGAAGCGAATGTCGTCGGGCCGGGCGATCGCGCCCAACTCTTCCGCCACCCACTGGCGCAGCTCGGCCACCAGTGTCGAAGTATCGCCGGTGGGTCGTTGGCCGCGGCACACGACATAGGCAAACACTGATTCGCCCTTGATGTCGTGCGGCCGGCCCACGACGGCCGCCTCCGCTACGCGCGGATGCGATACCAGCGCGGATTCGATCTCCATCGTGCCGAGGCGGTGTCCGGCCACATTCAGCACGTCGTCGATGCGCCCCATGATCCAGTAATAGCCGTCCTTGTCGCGATGGGCGCTATCGCCGGCGACGTAATAACGGTTCTGGAACTTCTCCCAGTAGCCGGCCAGGTAGCGTGCGTTGTTGCGCCAGATGGTGCGCAGCATGGCGGGCCAGGGCCGTTTGATAACCAGATAGCCGCCAGCGTCCGCGCGCGTGACCGGCTTGCCGGCATCATCGACGATCTCCGCCTCGATTCCCGGCAATGGCAGCGTGCAGGATCCGGGCTTGGTGGGCGTGACCCCGGGGATCGGAGAAATCATAATGGCGCCGGTTTCCGTCTGCCACCAGGTATCGACGAT
>CAZLYG010000020.1:0-22551 GCA_964563075.1 uncultured Steroidobacteraceae bacterium
GCGTGAATCCGCCTTGCGCGTCGCGTTCGATGCGCTCAACGCGGGTCGAGTACTCGATGTTGAGCGCAAAGCGGTCCGCAAAGTCCTGCAGATATTGCCGAAAACGGTCGGCCTGCGGGAACAGATCATCGGTGTAGCGCGTGAAGCGCATCTCGGGATCGTCCGAGAGCAGTGAGTTCCAGTCGTGCCGCCAGCCGAAATCCTCCTCGGCGAAGAAGTTGTGCTTCTTGTTGATGGATATCAGCGTGCGATGAACCGGGAACTGCTGGAAGAAGGAGCCGGCGACGCTCGCCTTCTCGAGAATCACGTAATTGCGGCGCCGCGCGGCCAGATAGTAGCCCATTTGCAGTCCGCCGGGACCGGCGCCGACCACGATGTATTTGAAGTCCTTCGAGCTCGTTGCCACAGGCGCCTCCTGCAAGTTGTTGCGCGTCCAACGGGCTGCCGGATCCGCGCCGCCGTGATTCGCGGCCGCTATCTTTCAGCCGGGTCGTTCGCGGTGCAAGGCTTTGTGGCGCGCACAATCACGCAGTCGGCCACGTTCAGCAGCCTGGTCACGATGAACCACACCTGCCAACGGCTCTGCGAGATGTCTGCCGCCGTGCCCGGGTTGCGGGCTCCGGGAATCACTCCCGCTGTTTGGGCTAGCCGCCGCGTCAGGGGCAGAAGCTGCCGGTCCGTGGTCCTGTCGATTTCGACATCTGCCGGGCGGAAGCCCGCGCGCGCGAATACATCCACGTACTCGTCGATGGATGCCACGAGGTTGGCCTCGGGAAATACCCCTGCCTGCAGGCCGAAGTTGGAACGGAATAGCACGTCCGACATGACCAGGCGGCCGCCGGGGCGCAGCGTCCGGTAGGCGCTGCGCAGAAACTGTTCCCGCGAGGCGAAGTGGAATGCCGCTTCGATGCACAGAATGGCGGCGAAGCGCTCCGCAGGGAACTGCAGATCCGTGGCATCCATGACATGCAGCTCGCAGCTCAGTCCGCTGGCGCGCGCATGCTCGACCTGATCGGGCGCGATGTTGATACCGACGACGTTGCGAGCTCCGAACACTTCGCACAGCCGGCGCGTCGACTCCCCTTTGCCGAAGGCGACGTCGAGTACCGGACCCGAGCCGGGTTCCAGCTTGGCCAGGAGGTGGGTGAGCAGATTCTCGGAGGCCTGCACGCGGTCAGCGGTGGCCGCCGTCCAGTAGCCGTAGTTCCAGGGCTCCGTTGCGATGTGGCCCGCGGCCTCGTTGCGCAGCACGTGCGAGTACATCGCAATCACTCTGTTGGTCGCGGCTGCGGGCGGCAATTCGGCCATAGCGCGAGGATAGTCATTGAGTTGCGCGATTGCATCGTGAAACGGGGCCAACCGCGGCTCAGATGTTCGACGTCGATCCCTTCAGCCATGGCAGGAGTGTTCTGCACAGGCTGGCAGGGTTCTCCAGCGGCACGGCGTGGCCGGCACCGGGCAGCTCGGCCAGGCGACACTTGCGCAGCCGGCGCGGCAACTCGGAGGCGCCCTCGTGTGTAAGCAGCGCCGACAGTCGGCCACGCACCAGCAGGATCGGGCACTGCACTGTGTCGAGCGCGGTCCAGTAGTCCGTGCTCTCCATCAACTGCAGGCCGTGAAGGAACTTCGGATCGTGCTTCAGTCGCACACCACCCTCCGGGGCCGCCCGCAGTGCCTGCAGTGCGTACTGATGCAGCGTCGCAGGATCCACCAGGGAATAGCGCGCGGCCAGCAACTCCTCGAGCTGGGAGGCGAAGTCATATCTACGCGGCAGCGCCAGGAGCTGGTGCCGCAGCAACAGCGCGGCGGTGCGTTCGAGGGTGGGACCGCCCTCGATGAGCGCGAGGCCTGTGACCTTGCGGGGCCGCGCGACGGCGACCTGCGTGGCGACTTCCGCGCCGAGAGAATGACCGATTAGCGCCAGATCCTCGAGGTCCCAGCTGTCCACCATGGAGATTACATCGGCCGCAAGTGAGGCCGTCGCGTAACGTTGCAGGGGATCCCACGGAGAGTCGCCGTGACCGCGTAAGTCGACCGAGACGCCGCTCACCTCGTGACATAACAGCGAGACACTCGCATCCCAGGCGAAGGCGCCGTCGCCGAGACCATGGATCAACAGAACGTGCGGCCGGTGATTGCCCCAACGGCGGGTGGTGAGCGTGATTGTGTCGGCGGCGGTGGCTACCATTGGCTCGATCATGGATGCGACACATACAACCCAGGGGTCGTCGGTGCCAGCCGCAGGGGGAGTCCACGCAGGCGCGGGCGTCTATCGATATTACGTCGTAGGCGTCATCTGGCTGGTGATGCTGTTGCGCTTCGTCGATCTGCAGATCGTCTCGGTGCTTCTGGAAGCCATCCGTGCGGAGTTCCATGTCTCTGATACCCGGCTGGGCCTGCTTGGAGGCACGGCCTTCGCGCTTTTCTATGCCACCTTGGGTATGCCGGTCGCGTGGCTCGCGGACCGCTGCAGCAGGCGCAATATCATCTTCGTCTGTCTGGGAATATGGAGCGCGATGACTGCTCTGTGCGGCGCGGCTGGTCGTTTCCTGTGGCTGTTTCTGGCTCGTGTCGGGGTGGGCTTCGGCGAAGCCGGCGGCATTCCGCCGTCTTACTCGCTGATTTCCGACTACTTTGCCGCCTCGCGGCGCTCCACCATATTGGCCATACTCAGTTCGGCGGTGCCCGTGGGCGTGTTTGCGGGATTCCTGATCGGCGGGTACCTCAATGTGACGGTCGGATGGCGTGCGACGCTAGCCATCATCGGGCTGTTCGGTATCGGCGTGGCACTGCTCGTCCGCTTGACTGTGCGGGAGCCGGAGCGCGGTGCCGCGGATGGTGCGCGGCTTCTGGCGCCGCCGCGTGTTGCCGAGACTGTGCGCGACCTGTGGAATCTGCGCTCGTATCGGCACCTGGTCCTGGGCAGCGCCGTGTTTACCCTCGGCGCCAATGGCTCCGGCACCTGGATCGCCTCATTCTTCATCCGCGTGCATCACCTGGCGCCGCTCGAAGTGACGACCTGGCTCGCCTTTGTGTACGGCGGGGGCGGCCTCGTGGGGGCGATATTGGGCGGGGCGGCCGCGGACCGAATCGCGAAGAGAACGGGCGACCGGCGCTGGCAGGCGTGGCTGCCGGCTATCTGCGTCGCGGCGATTCAGCCGTTCCTCTTTTTCGTGTACCTGACGCCGCATCCGCGGGCGGCGTTGCTGGCGCAGCTGGGGACGACGATGTTGATGCACAGCTGGATGGGGCCGATCTATGCCACGGTGCAGAATCTCGTGAGCGCCAACCGCCGCGCGTTCGCGGCCGGCCTCAACCTTCTGGTGGTCAATGTCCTCGCGCTCGGGTTCGGGCCGTTCATCGTCGGCGCGCTGAGTGATCTTTTCGGTACGCAGCTCGGCGCCAGCTCCCTGCGCTATTCCATCCTTGGTCTCACCGCCGTCGCCTACACCTGGGCGGGAGTCCACTTTCTGCTCGCCGGCCGGACCCTGCGCAGGGATCTTCCGGCAGCAGTGGTCCTCGAGGGGCAAGTCGCAGCTGCGTGAACCCGACACTCAGCCTGCGGCGCTGTCGCAGACCTCTTGCAGCAACTGTGCGGCTCGTCGCCGATCGAGCTTACCTGGCCCCAGCAACGGCATGGCATCGACGAACTTCACGACTTGCGGTACCGCGTGCGTGGGGCCGACGCTCATGAAGAATTCCTGGATCTGCGTCGCGGAGATCGCCGTCGATCCCTTGGGAACGATCAGCGCTGCGGGGAGGACGCCCTTGCCCGCGCGGCTGACGGGAGCCGCGCACGCCGACTCCACTTGCGGATGACTCAGCAGCAGCAGCTCTATCTCCAGGGGATAGATGTTCTTGCCGTTGCAGACGAACATGTCGTCGGCACGGCCGCGATGGAAGAAGTCGCCTTCTTCATCCCGGTAGAACAGATCTCCGGTGCGGAACCAGCCCTGCCGGATGCGGGACGCGTTCAGCGAGGACTGGAAGTAACAGTTGCGCACGGTTGAATTGCGCACCCACAGCTCCCCCGCGTCCGGCTGTTCCACGCCCTGTGGGTCACACAGCTTGAGCTCGCCGAACAGCTGCCGCCCGCAGCTGCCGCGTTTGACGCGACGGGCGAACAGGTCCCCGCGACTGTGGCCGATGCCGCTCTGGCACTCCGTCATGCTGTAGACACAGACCAGAGGTACACCGAAAACCCGCTCGATCTGTTCGATCAGCTCCGGCGGGCACGCCTCACCTCCGGTGACGCAGAAGCGCACTGCGGACTTGTCCATCCGCTGCAGATAGGGTTCTTTCAGCAGGCTGCGATACAGGGACGGCACCAGCATGAGATTGGCGCAACGCGTCTCCTCGACGAGCTGCAGGTACAGCGCCGGTGTGAACTGATTCAGAAGGTACGTGCGGCGGCCGCTCAGCAGGCCCTGCAGGCACAGGCCGAGTCCTGCCAGGTGGCTGAGGGGCAGGCCGGTGACCATGGGGCTGGTGCAGCTCAGGGAGTCGGCCGCATCCGAGTACTGTGACCAGACGAATTCATGGTATTCGAAGAAGCGCAGCAGCGCTCCGTGGCTCATGACGACCGTCTTCAATTCGCCGGATGAGCCGGAACCATGAATGATGAGTGCCGGGTGCTCGTCCGGATATTGCGGATAGTCGATGCCGGCGGCCGCGGAGCTCACCAGGTTGTCGTAGCTGTGCCAGGAGGGCCGCGAGCCTTCCAGCTTGCGCAGTGCAATCATCGCACAGCCACACTCCTCGAGTGCCTCGATAACTTCGCGTTGCGGCACGTCTTCGAACAGGCAGCACTTCGGGCACAGGTCGCGAATGACGCGCACGATGTTCGTCATCCCGAAGAGGGGACTCAGTGGCATCGCAACCGCGCCCAGATTGAAGACTGCGAGGATCGACTCGACCGCTTCGATACGTGAGCTGCACAGGATCAGGACGCGGTCCCCGGAGCGGACCCCCAGGCGTTGCAGCTGCGACCGCGCGCTCGCGACGTTCCGCAACACGTCCGTAAATGCTCGTGTCGTTCGCAGGGATGCACTCTGCACGTGCGTGAGTGTCTCGACAGTCAGGTTGCGAGTGAATAATCTGCTGATGTTCATACGACGCTCCCCGGTCCCGATTGCCGGGGAGCTTGCTCGTGGAACGTGCTGTTGGCAACGTGATCGCCGCGAGCGTGGCGCGCGCAGTCACGCCATGTGTCAGGGAAGCGGCCGCCGGGCCGCAGGCCAGGTGGTCGATGCAACTTCAGGATAGCGCGCACATCGAAGCGATGCTGCGGCAGGTGTGGGCCAAAGTTCTCGCGACCCCGCCGGAGCAGATCCCGAGCGATCGCAACTTCTTCAGTCTCGGCGGCGACTCCGTATTGCTGATGCAGGTCATGGAAGGCGTCAACTCGCTGTTCTTCGCCGATTCGCCCGACGCCGCCCTGACGACGACCGACTTTCTGACATATGGCACGATTCGCCAGATGACAGGCAGGCTCGCGGTCATGGTGAGCGGGCCGCGCGCGGTGCCGACCGTCACGAGCCATCACGGTGCTGTTGCAATCATAGGTATGGCCGTGCGCGTGCCCGGTGCAGATACACCGGAGGCGTTCTGGCGGAATCTACGCGAGGGCGTTGAGACCCTGCAGTTTTTCTCGGACGCAGAGCTGATCGCAGGTGGCGCGACGGCAGGGGAGTTGACTGACCCTCGTTATGTACGCTGTGCGGGGTTCGTCGAGCACGTGCAACAGCTGGACGCGGAGTACTTCGGCTTATCGCCTGCCGAGGCCGCATTCATGGCCCCGGAGCAACGCCTGCTTCTGGAGTGTGCCCACCAGGCACTCGAACGGGCCGGCTACGGCGTGCGCCGGCAGGGCGATCGGGTCGGTGTGTTTGCCGGTTTCGGGCTGAGCACTTATCTGCTTGACCATTTCGCCGTGAGCTCACGCGGCCTCGAGTCGGCGTCCGGCATGCGGCTGCTGCTCGGCAACACCAGTCCTGCAACGCGCATCTCTTACCTGCTGAATCTGACAGGTCCGAGCATCACGCTCGATACAGCATGCTCGTCGTCTCTCGTGGCCGTACACCAGGCGTGCCGGGCGATCTCGGGCGGTGAGTGCGAGATGGCATTGGCAGGTGGTGCAACGGTCAGGCGCTTCGCACCTCGCGGCTACTCTGCCGAGAAAGGCGGGATCTTCTCCCCGGACGGCCATTGCCGGCCCTTCGACCGGCATGCGCAGGGAACCGTGGCGAGCAGCGGCGCCGCCATGGTGCTGCTGAAGCCGCTCGACGCAGCCATCGCGCACGGCGATTCGATCTGTGCCGTGATTCGGGGTACGGCCATCAATAACGATGGCGGCGAGAAAGTCGGCTATACGGCACCCAGCGTGGTGGGGCAGGCAGCCGTCATCAAGGCTGCGTGCAGCGCCGCGGGCATCGAGCCAAGGACCTTGCAGTACGTGGAGACCCACGGAACCGCGACTGAGCTCGGCGATATGATCGAAATCGCCGCGCTCAACAGTGCCTTCGGGCCTACAGGGAACCCCTCGAGTTGTGCGCTCGGCACTTTGAAGGCCAACCTCGGGCACCTGGAAGCCGCGGCAGGGGTGGCGGGGCTGATCAAAGTTGCGCTGGCATTGCAGCACCGTGAGTTTCCGCCTGCCATTCACTTCCAGCACCCCAGTCCACGGATTGACTTCAGCCAGACTCCCTTCCATTTCAATCGGCATGTCGAGAGCTGGCCCGCTGCCTCTACAGTGCGGCGTGCCGGCGTCAGCTCTTTCGGCATTGGCGGCACGAACGCTCATGCGGTGCTCGAGGAGGCACCTGAGCCGCGGCAGCCGGGCGACAGTCAGCGCCAGTTGCAATTGCTGGTACTGTCGGCGCGCTCGGCGGCGGCGTTGCACGCCCTCTCCGGAGGACTCGCGGCGCAACTGACAGCGGAGCCCGGGCTGCGCCTCGCGGATGTGGCCTATAGCTTGCAGGTTGGACGGGCGCCCCAGTCGTGCCGGCGTTGCTGTGTGGCCGCCAGCGCAGCCGAAGCAGTGCGCCTGCTCGGGAGCGATGACAACTCCGGTGCGCCGCTGACGCCTGCCGGGAGCGACGTGCCGATCGTCTTCATGTTTCCCGGGCAGGGTTCCCAACATACGCACATGGCTCGTGGGATCCATGCAACCGAGCCGGTGTTTCGCGAGCATTTCGCCGTGTGCGCCGATCTGCTCCGGCCCGCTCTCGGGTTCGACCTTCGCGACTTCCTGTTTCGGCCGTCCCTGCAGCATGAGCAGGCGCTCGCTTCGGATGCACTCCGCGATACCGCCCTCTGCCAGCCGATCCTTTTCGCCGTGGAGTATTCGCTCGCCCGCTTGTGGCAAGCCTGGGGAGTCGTTCCGGCGGCCCTGATCGGGCACAGCCTGGGCGAGTACGTGGCTGCCTGTATTGCCGGTGCACTGTCTCTCGAGGACGCTCTTGCGCTGCTCAGCGCTCGCGGCTCGCTCATGCGAGCCGCTCCGGCAGGACGCATGCTGGCTGTCGCGCTGAGCAGAGATGAAGTGCTTCCCTTGCTCGGGAATCTGGACCTTGCAGCCGTGAATGCCGACAGAAGTTGCGTGCTTGCAGGGAGTGGGCCGGATATCCAGAGGCTCGAACACGAGCTCGCGGCTCGCGGTACCGCATGCTCACTGCTGGAGACCTCGCACGCCTTTCATTCCTCGCTGATGGAGACGGTGCTGCCGCAGTTCGATCAGGTTCTGCAGCGCATCACGAGCCGGGAGGTGCGGATCCCTTTTGTCTCGAACCTGACCGGCGAGATGTTCGAGCCCGGCGCGCAAATCCCGCGGGACTACTGGTTGAGGCAGTTGCGCGGCACCGTCGAGTTCGCGCGCGGCATTCACAGGCTGATGCCCGGTTCGCCCAAGGTATTCCTGGAGGTGGGGCCCGGCACCGTGCTGAGCGCCTGCCTGCGTAACATCAGCGGATCGCAGCGCCACACGATAGTGTCTTCCTGTCGCCATCCCCGAGCTGCCGAGGACGACTCCGGCGTGCTCATGCGGGCCGTGGGCAGAGTCTGGCAGGTGGGTGGGAACGTCGACTGGGAGCGCTTCAACGCGGTCAACCCGGCTCGTCGGATACCGCTGCCTACCTATCCCTTCGAGCGCCAGCGACATTGGATCGAGCCGTCCACGCGAGCGGTGAGCAGCCACGCGGTAGCGGATTTCCGCGCGCGGGAATCGGCTTCCGATGGCCTGCAGCCTGAGAAGGCAGACAACATGCTCTACGTACCCGCCTGGAAGCAGAGACCGGCATCCGTCACAGCTCGCGCGGGCGGTCTCGGGGCGTGTCTGCTGTTCGACGACGGTTCGCCTCTTTGCGAGGCGCTCGCCCTGGCGCTTGCAAGCCGGTGCTGCGAGGTGGTGCGCGTCAAAGCCGGACAGGCGTACGCCGCGGGGCCGGCCGGCTTTACGGTCGACGCGGCGGAGCCGTCCCACTACTCGAATCTCATGAATACACTGGCCACGCGCGACCAGGAAATCGAGTACATCGTGCATGCGTGGCAGATGAGTCCGCGCGAGCGCGAAACGAGCGCAGGCGACGATTCCCTCGCACTGGGATTCTACAGTCTGTTGTACTTGTGCCAGGCTCTGGAGGCGCGGCACGGGGCGCTGCCGATCGAGCTGGTCCTGCTGACCGGCGAGGCGCAGATGGTTCTGGGGGACGAGCGCGGCGATCCCTTTGCAGCGATGCTCGCAGCATGTGCACGCGTGATCGCGCGAGAGTTTCCGAACGTCCATTGTCGATGCGTCGATCTGCCGCCGTGCACGGACTGGCCTCCGAGGATGTCGGCAGTCGTTGAACAGGTGGTCAGCGAAGCTCTTGGGCGCTCACGGGAGCCGCTGGTGGCTTACCGGGGACGCGCCTGCTTCCTCCCCACCTATGAAGCGTTGTCGCCGCTGTCCGATTCGGCGCCCACGCTCCTGCGTGCCGGCGGCATTTATCTGATCACCGGCGGCTTGGGCGGAATCGGACTCACTCTCGCGGAGTTGCTGGCTCGCTCTGCAGCAGGGGGCGTCGTTCTCACAGGCCGATCGGACCTGCCTGGGCGTGAGCTCTGGGACGAATGGCTGGAGATTCGCGCGCAGGATCCCATCAGCCGCTGCATACGCCAGATTCGGGCCATCGAGAAATGCGGAACCGATGTACTCGTGTTGCGGGCTGATGTCACTCAGCCCGGGCAGATGCACTCGGCCCTCTCGCAGGCGGTGAAGCGGTTCGGGGCACTGCACGGCGTGATCCACGCCGCGGGAGTTCCAGGGTCAGGTGTGATTGCGCTGAAGAGTCGCGCAATCGCGCAACGGGTGCTGGCGCCGAAAGTCGTCGGCGCGACGGTCCTTCTGCAGAACGTTAAGGATCTGAATCTGGATCTGGACTTCTTCGTCGTCTGCTCATCGATCGCTGCCATTTTCGCACCCCCCGGCCAGCTCGACTACTGTGCGGCCAATGCGTTTCTCGATGCCTTTGCGCACGTGCACGATCGCGCCGATGGCACCCGGTTCATCTCGATCAACTGGGATGGATGGAAGGAAGTGGGCATGGCCGTGCGCACGATGAGCCCGGAGGGTGCGGGGCACTCGCAGTTGCAGGAGGGCTTGTCTTGCCGCGACGGCGCTGAGGTGTTCCGGCGCATCCTCGCAGCTCCACGTCCACAGTGGGTCGTCAGCACCCGCCGGATGGCGCCCGATGGCGCCACGCACCCTGAGCTCGCGAGTGTATCCGCGGTGCAGGCGGTGCCGCAGCATTCGAGCAGCGAGCCACAGTCCGCTGGGAACACTGAGGAGCAGATGCTCGCGCAGATCTGGCGCGATCTGCTGGGGGTATACGAGCCGGCCCCCGATGATGACTTCTTCGCACTCGGCGGTGATTCGTTGCTCGCGATCCAGCTGAGCGCTCAGGTGGAGGCCCGCTTCGGAGTCGGCGTCCCGGTGCGGCAACTGCTCGAGACGCCGACAATTGCGAGCCTCGCAGCGATGCTCAGAAGGGCCGCGCGAGCCCTTGAGCCCGCGGTCGCGAGTCGGGAGCTCTAGCCACGGATCACAAAGGGGGCAGCGTGTTGGATCAGGTTCATTCGCAGAAGCGCCAGAAGGAGTCAGCCGGGACTGCGCTGGCGGCGGGGTACACATTGCCAGCGCGGGATCTCGGTGGACTGCTCGCACAGCTCGGCTGCAAGCTGTTCACGCGGGACCACACGCTCGTGCAGTACATTTCCTGGAGCACTCAGGCCGGCCTGTTCGAGCTCATCAACGCGCGTGGCACGGTCACTGTGGCAGAGGTGTGCGAACGCACCGTTCTGAATGCAAACGGAGCGGACGCGTTGCTGGGTGTACTCAGTGCGCTTGGGCTCACCATGCGCGATCACGCGGGACACTATTCGTTATTGGCCGCGGCCCGGGACTACTTCGTGCGTGGCAACCCATTCTTCATCGGGAGCCAGTTCGCAGAACGAGGCGGCCCCATACCCAGGGCCTACGTCGATCAGCGCAACGGGCTGCTCCTGCGATTGCGCCTGAAGTTACTGACCCGGTTCCTGCCGGGTATACGGTTCGGGTCGGCGGTGCGGCTTCGCAACCAGCACGCGAGAAATCTGGTGGCGTGCGCCACCGCAGTACGCACCGGTGAATTTGCTGCTGTGCGCTGCCTTGTCGACATCGCTGGTGGGAGCGGTACCTTCGCCATCCCGTTCGCACTGGAGTATCCGGGTGCCCGGGTGATTCTGACGGAGCTTCCGCAAGCGCTGGCGAACATCCGGCCTTTCCTGCGTGAGCATGCTCTGGAGGCCCGAGTGGAGCTGCTCGGCATGAACGTATTCGAGTATCCATGGGCGATACCCGTGTGCGACGGCATCTTCATCGGCAATTTTCTCCACGGCTTTGCGGATGACGCGGGTGTGCGTGTGTGCCGCGAGGCGTTCGATCGCCTCGCACCCGGCGGCAAGCTGTGGATTCACGAGATGATCTGGAATCCGAACAAGGATGGTCCGCTGATCACGGCTCTGATGAATGCGGGCATGCGCAGCGGCGGGGCCGGTCGACAACGAACCGCGGCGGAGCTGCAGGTCATTCTGCAGAGCGCCGGCTTTACAGCGACATACGTGGTACCGAGCGCTGGCGCCTTTGCGTTGGTCGCCGGGCAGAAGCCGCGGTAACTGGCTGCGCGCATGTCAACAATACGATTCAGCGTATTCGCAGAGCGGAATCCGGCTGCGTTGGCGCTCGTGGATCCGCAGGGCTGCAGATGCTCGCGAGGCGAGCTCGCCTCGCTCATCAATCGTTTGGGGCGCGCGCTCATTCGAAGCGGGCTTCGCCCAGGTGACATATTGGCACTCGCGGCGCCGAACAGTCTCGAGTTCATGGCGAGCTACTTGGCCGCGACCCAGATCGGGTTGTATGTCGTACCGATCAACTGGCATCTGTCACGAGACGAGATCAGGTACATACTGGAGGATTGCCGGGCGGGGGCGCTCGTGGGGCACGAACGGCTCGCGGGCGTGATGCTTGACGTAGTAGGCGGGATGGCCGTCGCGCCGCGGGTGCGCGTTGCACTCGGCCGGATTCCAGGATTTGAGCCGTTGAGCGACTTCATTCTCGGCAGCTCCAGTTCTGCGCTGGAGACGGGCGTCATGGGACGTGCACTGTCATACACCTCGGCTACGACCGGCAAGCCCAAGGGAGTCGTGCTGCCGCTGAGCACTTCGGCCGACGCGCTCGACCAGTCCATCCGCCTCCGCCGCAGCGTCGGCACGGAAATCGAGGAGCACGTTCAGCTGGTTGCTTCGATGCTCTATCACGGAGCGCCCCTGGAAACAGCCGCCGTGGCGCTGCACATGGGGCATGTGGTCGTTCTCGTGGATACCGCGCGTCCGGAGGCAGTACTACAGCTGATCGAGCAGTATGCCGTCACCCTCGCTTACATCGTGCCGACGATGTTTGCGCGCCTTCTGGGCCTCGGCGAGGCTGTCAAAGCCCGATATTCCCTGGCGAGCCTGCGCCGCGTGGTGCATGGGGGCGCGCCCTGCCCGGTGGAAATCAAGCGGCGGATGATCGAATGGCTGGGGCCCATATTGTGGGAGGCGTACGGGGCCACCGAGGGAGCCGGTACGATCGTCGGCTCCAGGGACTGGCTCGAGCATCCCGGTACAGTGGGACGGCCGATGCCCGGTACCCGGCTGAAAATTCTGGATGACGATGGCGAGGAATTGCCGCCCGGGGCCGTCGGGACTATCTATATGAGTCGCTATACGGGGGATCGCTTTCATTACCTGGGCGATCCCGACAAAACGCGCGCCTGTTTCCGGGGCGAGCTCTTCACGGTGGGCGATGTCGGTTATGTGGATGAGGCGGGATTTCTCTTCATCTGCGATCGCAAGATCGACATGATCATCTGCAGCGGAATGAAGGTGTACTCCGCCGAGGTGGAGGGCGTCCTGGCGCTTCACCCCGGCGTGACGGATAGCGCCGTGTTCGGTATCCCGGACGAGCTGTCGGGCGAAGCCGTGGTCGCCGTCGTTCAGGCTGCAGTGCAGGATCCGGGTCGCGAGCTGGATCTCGCCATCCGTCGATTTGTCGCCGAGCGGCTCGCGGCTGCAAAGGTCCCCAGGCGCATCCTGTTCGCGGAGTCGCTGCCGCGCGACCCGAGTGGCAAGCTGCAGAAGCGCCGGTTGCGGGAAAGATATCTCGCACAGGGTGAATTGGTCGGCGGCGTGAAGTCAGGGCGTCCGCAGCCAGGCAGTCCGCAGCCAGGCAGTCTGGAGCCACAGCGCGGTCTGGAATAGTCCCTGCTCCACCGCGGCACTTCAGTCCGGCGCAAAGAGCGCCTTCAGGTCCAGATCCATGCGGACGAGGCGCGCGCGCAGCTGCGGCCATTCTTCCTTCATGAAGCGGGCGCGCTCGCGCTTCATCAGGTTCGCATGCACATTCTCCTTCACCATGAGACCCTCGCCGCGGACGGTCTCGATGAGGCCCTCACCCTGCAGCTCGCGATAGGCCTTGGCCGCGGTCAGCGGGTTCACGCCATAGAGCTCTGCCAGCCCGCGGATCGAGGGCAGCAGCTGCCCCTCGGGATAGCTGTGGTCGAGGATGCCGGCAATGATCTCGTCCATGAGCTGGCGGTAGATAGGCTGCTCGTTCTTCCATTTGTGCGGGCGCTTTTTCACGGGATTCTCCGAGCGGATCACGCGACGAACGGACCCTAGAATAGCTTGACTCGCGTCATCTTCCAATGTATTAGTTTATTTACTGTAGTAGATACCTAGTACGGTAGAATGTTGCAGCGTGCGCGACACTCCGGTCCGCAGGCCGCTGTGGACGAGGAAGAGAAATACTCGCCCATGGACCGGCTGGTGGAGACGCAGCCGCGTTGGCGTCGCTGGCTGCTTCCCGGCAGCGGCGCGCTGCTGCTGCTCGTCATCGCCGGCACGCTCTATACTCGATATGCCCTCACCAGGTCCGTGACCGTGCGCGAAGCCAGTGTGGTCATTGCACCCGTGCGGCGCGAAGTGTTCACTGAATATGTGCCCGCGACGGGCGTCGTGGCGCCGCGAACTACAGCCTATCTGGATGCCGTGGAGGGCGGTCAGGTGTCGGAAGTCCTGGTGGAGGAGGGGGAGTTCGTCACTCGCGGTCAGGTTCTGCTCAAGCTGAAGAATACCAGCCTGCAACTGGAAACCCTCGGGCGTCAGGCGCAGCTCATGGAAGAGCTCGATCGCCTCAACCAGACCATCCTGACATTCGAGCAGGCGCGTATTACGCACCAGCGCGACCTGATCGACTTCGGTGCTCAGATAGAGTCTCTCACCCAGCGGCAGCAACGGCGCGAGGCGCTGCGCGGCAGCGGTACCGTATCGCAGGAGGAGCTTGCCGAGCTTGCCATCGATATCGACAAGACCCGCAAGCTGCAGGCGGCGGCCATCGAAGCGCGTGATCTCGACCAGAAATTCACCAACGGACAGCTGGCGGAGCTGCGCAGCACGATCACGACGACGCGCGAGAATCTGCAGATGGCCAGCGAGACTCTGCAGAACCTGACCATCAAAGCGCCGATCAGCGGTCAGCTCACCGCGCTCAGCGCCGACCTTGGCGCGTCGAAGTCACCCGGGCAGCGCATCGGTCAGATCGATGACTCCTCCGCGTACAAGGTCGAGGCGCAAGTGGATGAGTTCTATCTCGGGCGCGTGCAGCGCGGCCAGTCGGCAACCGCCGAGGCGAACGGCAAGACCTGGCGGCTGGAGGTAGCGAAGGTCTATCCCCAGGTCACGGACCGGCAGTTCAAGGTGGATCTGTATTTTGCGGACGCCGCCGCACCCGAAGGACTGCGCCGCGGGCAATCGATGGAGGTGCGTCTGCAGCTCGGAGCGTCTGCCAGGGAGCTCGTGACAGCCAACGGGCCGTTCTTCGAGGAGACCGGCGGCAACTGGGTGTTCGTGCTGCCCCCCTCCGGTGATGTGGCGCAGCGCCGGGCCGTGCGTTTCGGGCGCCGCAACCCGGAGCAGATCGAGGTACTGGGCGGTCTTGCGGAAGGCGAGCGAATCATCTCCTCCGGCTACGAGCAGTTGCGCAAGTTCGATCGCATCGAGATCAAGCGGGAATAACCAGCATCGTTTCATGGGAGAAACACCGTGATCACGCTCAAAGGAATCCGCAAGCTGTATCGCGCAGAGAACGTGGAGACGGCGGCGCTCGAGAACGTCAGCCTGCAGATCGACAAGGGCGAGTTCGTCGCGGTGATGGGGCCCTCCGGTTGCGGTAAGTCCACGCTGCTGAACATCGTGGGAATGATCGATTCGCCCAGCAGCGGTGAGTATCTCTTCTGTGGGGAGGATGTCGCCGGCTACCCGGAGTCCCGGCTCGTGGAAATCCGCCGGCGCAACCTCGGGTTCGTGTTCCAGAGCTTCAATCTGATCGACGATCTCAGCGTGTTCGAGAATGTCGAGCTGCCATTGCTTTACCAGGACGTGCCGCGTGCGCAACGCAAGGCCCGCGTGCGTGAAGTGCTGGAGCTGGTGGACCTTCGCCCGCGTGAGAAGCACAAGCCTGCGCAGCTTTCCGGCGGCCAGCAACAGCGCGTCGCGGTTGCGCGCGCGGTGGTTTGCGATCCGAAGCTGATCCTCGCGGACGAGCCGACGGGCAACCTCGACACGAAGAATGGGGACGAAGTGCTCGGCATGCTCAACACTCTCAATCAGCAGGGGACCACGATCCTGATGGTGACGCATTCGCACGAGCATGCGGCGCGCGCGCATCGCATCGTCGACATGCTGGACGGCCACGTACTGCCCGGCATTCAGCCGCGAGCCGAAGCGAACGTCGGAATCGTGCGCCATGCTTAGGAATTACATCGTCCAGGCGTTGCGCGGCTTCTGGCGGTTCCGAGTCACGGCGGGTGTAAACCTGCTGGGACTCGTGCTGGCGGTCGTCTGCTTCGTGGCCAGCTACCTGTATATCGATTCGCTCGTCCGCAGCGACCTGCAGTTCCGCAACGCCACGCGCACGTACGTGCTCACGACGGAGCTTTGGAGAAGCGGCCTGAAGACGGCACCGGCGTCGCCGCGAGCCGCGCCGTTGGCTGCAGCGTACATGCGTGTCGATTTTCCCGGGCTGGAGGCCGTTGCCCGTGCGATTCCGCTCGGCCCGTTGAATGCCTCGACCGATGATCGCAAGGCGGATGTGAAGGCCGTCGCCATCGATCCGGAGTTTCTCAAGATATTCGATCTGGACTTCAAAGCCGGGAAGCCTGCGACGGCGGTCACTGCCGCGCACAGCGTGGTGATTACGCAGCGCACTGCGCAGCGCCTTTTCGGCAACGCTCAGGCAGTTGGCCGCACCGTCGTGCTGCAGAACAAGACCGAGGTCACTGTTACCGGCGTGGTAGCTTCGGTACCGCCGCCCTCGCACATGGCCGATGGGAACGATCTTGCTTTCGACGTCCTCGTGCCGATGCAACTGCTGCGGGAAATGAAGGTTACCGCGGGATATGGCACACCGGTTGACCCCGAAGAGCAGGACTGGGGTGCGGATCTGTTCCATACCTATCTGCTGTTTCCCGCGAACGGCAGCTTCACGCCGCAGGAGCTCCTGCAGCAGCTCCCGGCGTTCACGGAGCGACGCGCCAACCCGCCGGGCGCTGAGCTGCGGACGGTGCTTGGCGCAGTGCCGCTGTCGCGCATGGAGCTGGTGTGGGAGGAGGGACTGTATTCGGGCAATGCCTTGTCGCTGACGACGATGATTTTCGCACTCGATGCGCTCATTCTCGCCATCGCCTGCATCAACTATGCGAACCTTGCCGTCGCGATTGCGACTACCCGTGCCAAGGAGCTCGGCGTGCGCAAGGTGCTGGGCGCGACGCGGCTGCATCTGGTGCGTCAGTGCCTCGTGGAGGCAGGACTGCTGGGTATTGCGGCGGTCGTGCTCGTTGTGTTGTTCGCAATACTGGCCATCGAGCCTGTGAACCGGGCCCTGCAGACCAGCTTCACGTTCTCCTCGTTGCTGCAGCCGCGGCTGTGGCTGATGGTGGCGGGGCTGCTGGCCGCGATCACCCTGATCGGGGGAATGTATCCCGCTGTCGCGCTCTCGCGAGTGCGGCCGGCGGATGCGTTGCGGACGGGCAGCGTGAAATCGGGTCCGCGATTCGTGCCAACCGTGCTCGTCGGAGTCCAGTTCGCAACGGCGAGCTTCCTGCTCGCGGTCGCGCTCATCATGGCGCAGCAGAACCGCTTGCTGCTGGAGAAGGGGCTGCAAGCTGGCCGCGATCCGGTAGTCGCTATTGACGTGAACATCTACGAGCAGGGCCTCAGATTCCGAACGCTGCGCGATGAGTTGGTGCGCAGCCCGGATATCAAGGCTGTTACCTCAGTGAACGCGTTGCCGTGGGGCAGAGGCGGCGGCGGGCACGCGACGGTGAGCCGCGGCAGCGAAGCAGGTGCCGCCGGCGTGGAGACGATGTTCAACCCGATCGGCTATCACTTCTTTGATGTCATCGGGCTGAAGCTGCTGGCGGGCCGCGTGCTCGACCAGGAGCACGGCGATGAGGCGTTGCCGCTGTTCGCAGTGAAGCCGGGGCAGGAGGAGAGAGTTCTCATCGACCGGGCCCTTGCCGCAGCGCTCGGGTGGAGCAATCCGAATGAGGCCGTGGGCAAGCTCACTTATACCAAGATCGGTCCGTCGCTCGTGCCGTGCCGGATCCTGGGTGTGGTGGAGGACGGCTACCCGCGTCTGGTGGCGCCGAATACCGACTCGAACATGTATGCGCTGATGCCGGGCCTGTCAGGAATCCCCCTCATCCGGGTGTCACGCGAGCACGTGATCCAGGGCGTGAAGGACATCGACAGCACCTGGGACAGGTTGCTTCCGAAGGTGCAGATCCGGCGCGAGTTCATGGATGCGCTATTCGACACCGAGTTCCGCAACTACTCGAGGATCAATTCGACGTTGAACGGCCTTTCGGCGTTCGCGTTCCTGATTGCCGTGATGGGTCTTTGCGGCCTCGCCATCCACGTGACGAATCGCCGCCAGAGGGAGATCGGCATCCGCAAGACTCTCGGCGCCACCGCCCGCGGCGTCGTCACCATGCTGCTCATCGATTTCGCCAAACCGGTCCTGATTGCAAACCTGATCGCATGGCCCTTCGCCTGGTCCGTCGGGCAGCAGTACATCGGTAAGTTCACGCAGCGCACCGAGGTGACGATCTGGCCCTTCGTCCTTAGCCTCCTCATCACTATCGCCGTTGCTTGGGCATCGGTGGCGTTTCAGGCTACCCGGGCCGCGACCGTGAAGCCGGCCAACGTGCTCTACGCGGAATGAGGCAGCCGCGCCGCAGCCCCGACGTGGCTCGCTGGCAGCTCGCGAATCTGCTACTGCTGGATGAGTCGCCCATGTTGTGGTTCTTCGTCCGGCAGCGCCAGGAACAGTCGGACGCTGGTTTCGAAGCGCGGGTCAACCAGGCGTTCCTCGAGCAAAGGTTCGTATGCGCCAAAACCAGCCTGCGTTCTTTCGTAAGAGGTGCAGACCGTCAATACAGGCGCGCCCCGGCCTCTGTCGCCTATCCCCCCGCGCCCGAGAACGCTCTGCTCCGAGAGATCATCACCCGAGCCGCCGGGCGGCTGACCATGCGTGAGATTCTCGACGAGCTCGACGTGGACACGCGCAGCCGCAATGCGGTCGCCAGCATCCGGACTGGGACCACCACTGCACAGTTCTCCGTATCTCGTGGCGGTATAGCCGAGACGCGGCGGCAGGGCGCGACGCAGATGAGGCGCTGCCTCACACCTCGATTCTGGAGAAGCGCCATGCCCCCAGAGAGACGAACAGCACCGTGCCCAACATCAGCATGAGTGCATCTCGCTCCAGGGAGAAATGCGATTGAGCCAGCAGGGCGGAGCGCAAGCCATCGACGGCGTACGATAGTGGATTCAGGTGGGTGAGCGAGGCGAGGGCTCCCGGAAGATGGTCCAGCGGGTAGAATGCTCCGGAAAGGAAGAACAGCGGCATGACCACCAATGCACCCACTATGCCGAACGCCTGCATCGTCTTCATCGATGAGCCGATGGACAGGCCCACTCCCGCGAAGATCAACGCAATCAGGGCGAGGAAAGCGACTGCCAGCGGTATGAGAGTGAGGCTCACGGGCCGGAACCCCGCGATGATGCAGATGACCGCCACTATCGCTCCCTGCAGCAGTGCAACAGTCGCCACGCCCAGCAGACGGCCCAGCATGATGTAGGTGCGCGGCACCGGCGCGACGAGCGTCCCCTGCAGGAAGCCGAGCTGTCGATCCAGGAACACGCCCATGGCCGAGGAAGCGGCCGGGAAAATGACGGTCATGACGAGGATCCCGGGCGCGACAAACTGCAGGTAGCTTCCGAGGCCAGCCTGATGGAACACGCCACTCATGCCGAAGCCCATGACGAGCAGGTAGGTCACCGGCTGCGCGATGGTCGTGACGATCTGCGCCTTGGAGCGCGTGTAGCGGCGTACCTCCCGCAACCACATGATGTAGATGGCCGACATGTTCATCGCCTCACGACCATTCGAGCCATGGCGCGCATTTGATCCGCAACGCCGACGGACTCGTCACGCGCCGCCGCGCCGGTGAGCGCAAGGAAGGCATCCTCCAGCGTATCCGTGGCCGTTTTGTCCTTCAATTCCCTGGAGGTGCCGAGAGCCACGATCTTGCCATGGTCGATGATGGCGATGCGCGAGGCGGCGCGATCGGCTTCGTCCATATAATGAGTCGTCAGAAAGACCGTCACGCCATCGGTCTGGTTCAGCTTCTTGACCTGCGTCCAAAGCTGATTGCGGGACTGCGGATCGAGGCCCAGGGTCGGCTCGTCCAGGAACAGGATCTTGGGTGTGTGCAACAGGCCGCGCGCAATCTCCAGGCGGCGGCGCATGCCGCCGGAGAACTCCTTGACCGGCCGATCCTTGCGCTCGTAGAGGTCGAACAGAGTGAGCAGCGTACGGGCGCGCTCGCGCCGTAGCTTGCGCGGCACGCCGTACAGGGCGCCTTGCAACTCCATGTTCTCCCATACCGTCAGATCCTGATCGAGGCTGGGGTCCTGGAATACGATGCCGAAGCGCCGCCGCACCTCGCTCTGGTGCCGTGTCGGATCGAGGCCGTCGATCTCGAGCCGGCCGCTGGTCATGGCAAGCAGTGTCGTGAGCATTTTGATCGTGGTGGTCTTGCCTGCGCCGTTGGGGCCGAGAAAGGCGAAGATCTCGCCGGCCCCAACCTCGAAGGAGACGCCGTCGACGGCGGTGACGGCGCCGAATTTGCGAGTGACCTTCTCCGCACGGATCATGCTGCAGCGCTCGGGTGTGCGGGCATGCATTGCCACAGAACGATGATAGGATCCGCAGCGGCGCAATTGAAAGCGATCCGGAGCGGGTAAGCGCGTCGTGTGTGCCCCGCGGGGCGGGCCCATGCGCACGGTTCAGCCTTTCCCTGTGATGTCGTTATGAGTCGCTTGTGCCCGTGCGGGCGAGCTTCCAAACTGAAAGTCCGTAAATAGCTGTTTCTCAATGTCATTGAATAGGCGGCGGGCGGACCCGAGGAGCGCGTGGTGCAAACCGTAGCCGGATCGATGGAAGGGTTCGTGACCGCGACGCTTGCCGAGTTGGCTCGCGTCCGCGTCGATGAGGTGGCGCAGCAGCGATTGCTCGCCGATCTGGGCGTTGATTCGCTGGCCATAGCGACGCTCGTGGCTTTCGTGGAGTCGGAGTACGGCTGCACTTTCTCGCCCGAGCAGCTCACAACGCTGTATTCGGCGACCAACGTCGAAGACGTCCTCCGGGCGGTCAGGGACGTCGTTGGCAGCACCGCGGATTGCGCATCAGCTACGGCAGTACGCGACGGACAGGCCCTGTAGGGCGGTTATTCTCGTCGATGAGAACCACGACGGGCCTGTAGTCGCGGAGCTCGGCTTCGTTGTATCCGGCATAGGTGCAGATGATGAGGATGTCCCCTACCTGCGCCCGGCGAGCAGCCGCCCCGTTCAATGAGATGTCGCCCGAGCCGTTCGGCGCCTCGATGATATAGGTGTTGAAGCGCTCGCCGTTGGTGACGTTGTAGATCTCGATGTACTGGTTGGGTTGCATACCGGAGATCTGCAGCAGGTCGCGGTCGATGCCGCACGATCCTTCGTAGTCGAGGCAGGCCTGAGTCACGCGAACGCGGTGGAGCTTCGCCTGCAGCATGGTTCTGATCATGGTAGTCGTCCTTCCGAGGTAGTGTCCTTTGATGATGGCTAGACCTGCGCACATTGCGCCCAGTGGAAATCCGAGTTGCCGAACAGATTGTCGAACACGGTCAGTTGCTTGAAGTGCTGGCCGATCACGTAGTCCTCGACCATACCCATTCCGCCGTGCAGCTGGATGCCGTTCGCAGCGACGAATCGGGCCGAGCGGCCGACGAGGGCCTTGGCGGCGGAGGCCGCTGCAAGGCGTTCCGCTGGCTGCTCCGTGGCGGCGAACACCGAGAGTGCGCGGTGCGTGATGGACCTCGAGAGCTCCAGCTCGATGAGCATGTCAGCGAGGCGATGCTGCAAGGCCTGAAACGTGATGAGAGTCGTGCCGTAGGCGCGTCGCGTCTTGAGATAGCTCGCCGTGACCGTAATGACATCATCCATCGCGCCTACGGCCTGCGCGCACAAACCCACCAGCATGGATGCCACAGCCACCTCGATGGCTTGCAGTGCTTCGCACTCCGCTCCGAGAAGCGCACTCGCATCAACGGCGACATCGTGGAACTCGAGCTCGCATGCGCTCGTGCCGTCGAGCAGCCGCAGCGGCCTCGCGAGCACGCCTGGCAGGTCACTGTCGATGACAAACAGGCTCAGGCCGGCGCGATCTCCCGGCGCACCTGAGGTGCGCGCCGAGATCACGAATCTATTGGCGTGCGGGCCGGCGGGGACAGGGCCTTTCGTACCATTCAGAATGTATTGGCCCGAAGCCGACCTGTGGGCGCGCGTGGTGACGTACGAGACCGCCCCGCCGTCGCCGGGCTCCGAATGCGCGAACGCAAACAGGGCCGCGCCGCTGATGAGCGAGTCCAGCAGCGCACGGCACCCTTGCCCGGGAAGGCTTGCGCGGATCGCGTGCGCGGGAACGACAGCGCTTGCGACATACGGCTCGAGCACGAGCGCCCGGCCGAACTCCTCCGCGATGATGGCGAGCTCGATGGCGGATCCGCCGAACCCCCCTGCCTCTTCAGGGAGTGCGGTCCCCAGCCAACCGAGCTCGGCAAATTGGCTCCAGTGTGCGCGCCGGAAGCCCTGCTCCTCGCGAGCGACCTGCTGACGCTGCTTGAAACTGTAGCGTTCCCTGCAGAACCTCCTGACGCTGTCGCGCAAGGCAGACTGTTCGGTTGAAAGCGCGAAGTCCATGTACTCTCCTACAGACCGAATCCGACGGCCGCGATGACGTTGCGCTGAGTCTCGCTGGTGCCACCGGCGAGTGTCGCAGAGCGCTGGAAGAGAAAGGCGCGCGCGGCGTTCCTGATGGATTCCGAGGGAGGTGGCAGCGGCGATGGCCCGTTTGCGCCGTAGTAGTCGGCAGGGCATTCCAGCGCCCGCGTGCCCAGGGCCTGCAGCACGAACTCGGTGATCCGCTGGCGCAGCTCGGTGGCGCGCAGTTTGAGCATCGGCGCAAGCGCCTGATTGGACGCATCTTCGGTACTGGTGTTGAGTACGCGGAGCTCCATGAACTCGAGCGCCTGCAGCTCGATCTCCAGCTGCGCGAGCAGGATGCGGTACGCCGGCTTCGCGAGCAACGCGGTGCCGCACTCCTGGTGGTTCTCGAGCACGCGGCGTGCGTTCGCCAGCAACAGCCGGATGTAGCCGAGACCGGCGACTGCCTTGCGTTCATTGGTCAGCAGATAACGCGCGTAGGCCCAGCCTTTTCCTGGCTCGCCGATGAGGTTCGAGACAGGCGTGCGAACGTTCTCGAGCAGCACCTCATTCACATGGTGGCCTCCGTCGATCATGATGACCGGCCGGACGGTGACGCCTCGCGCGTGC
>CAZLYG010000021.1:0-1003 GCA_964563075.1 uncultured Steroidobacteraceae bacterium
CCCCATTGCTCGACGGCTGCCAGCAGCACCTCGGTATCGCTCTCGCTGCGGAAGGCAAATCCCCGCGATTGCAGCTCTCCGCGCAACTGGCGATAGTTGTAGATCTCGCCGTTGAAGGTGATCGTGAAGCGTCCGCTGCCCGAAGACATGGGCTGCGCTCCGAGCGGCGACAGATCGATGATCGCGAGCCTGCGGTGGCATAAGGCGATCCCCGCCTCTGCATCGAGCCACTGTCCCTCGCCATCCGGTCCTCGGTGCTCCAGTGCCGCAGCCATCCTTCCGAGATCGGCCTGCGCGGCTCCCGGCAGGAACCCGCCCGGCTGCCAGAATCCCGCGATGCCACACATGCTCAGCGCACGCCTTGAGGCGCGCGGGAAGGCGCTCCACCTCGGGGCAGACCGGGAGACGCGGTCCGGAGCTCGCTACTCGGCTGCGCAGCCTTCTCGGCGAGGATCTTCGCGGCAACGCTCAGCGACATACCCACGTACATCCAGATGTACGGCCAGGGCTTGGACAGGTTCGTGAACAGGATGTTCACCGCCACACCGAGAACTCCAAACATCAGCGCAATCATGAAGGGACGCATTTCCGTCGAGGCCAGATCGGCAGCCGCTCCTGCCGTCTTCACCGCCTGGTAGAGAATGGCAACGAAGGCGAGCACTCCGACGATGCCGAGGTCGTACCACAGATCCAGGTAGTAATTGTGCGTCGCGTACACGAAGCGCGTCTCGTAGGTGTTCCAGCCGAATCCGGTGAGAAAGCTGACCGGCATGTCGGCCATGTGCTGAATGGTATTCGCCCAGACGTTCGTACGCCCGGAGGACACCTCGCTCATGTCGATGGACGTGGACGCTCCCAACAGGCGGCTCGAGACGACATCGCCGACGTTGGGAACGATGAGCGTCACGAGAATCGACACGACGAGCGCAGCGGTCACACCGCTCACCAGCCATGAGAATACCCGCGAGAGAGGCAGGAAGCGCCGGCAGGCGAACGCCGCCGC